>DASYSN010000578.1:0-4981 GCA_036003305.1 Thermoanaerobaculia bacterium | reverse complement strand
TTGCGGTGGACGTACCGGATATGTCGAAGACTCCGTTCCGTGTCGCGGGAGGCCGTGTCGTCTTCTGGCGCGGGCAGCCAGGCGCGTATCTCCTCGTGACCAAAGGCGCCCACCGGATCTCCGTCTTTGCCTTCAGCGCCGCCGACGTGCCTCGAATTGCTGCAATCCCGCAGATGACGATCGTTTCGTGGAGCCGCAACGGCCTCGCGTACATCGCGATCGGCGACATTCCGAAAGCCGAGCTCGAGACGCTGAGGGAAACCTTTTCCTAGCTTCTTCGTTTCTCCCGATATGCGAAGGGCACTTTTCGCGGGAGCCATCCTTCTCGACGTTCTCCTAGTACAGGCATCGGCGTACGCCGATCGCGTCGTCACACACCACTTCGAAGCGGCCACGCACGCGCCGGCAGTCCGCCGCGTGATCGTGGAGATTCCGGCCGGCGAGGTCCGCGTCGTCAACAGCACCGGAAACATGGTGCGGGTGAGCGGTCAGTCGAGACGCGACTACGACCGGTGGGACAGCCGGAACGAACAGCAACGGATCGTCAACGACGTCTCGGCCGGCGTCTACGTCAATGGTGACGAAGCCGTGATCCGGCGCAACTTCGGTCCGAACGCGCGCGGTTGGCGGATCGAGAAGTTCACGGCCATCGAGGCGACTGTCGAGGTCCCGCGCGGCGTCAACGTGGAGCTCGAGACCAAGTACGGTGAGATCCACTTCGACGGTTCCTTCGGCGATCTCGACGTCGACCTGCACGCCGGCGAGATCCACGCGACCGTACCGCGCGTCGACGTGAGGGACCTGAACGCTTCGGTCATGGTGGGTGAAGTCCATGCGCGCCTCGGCGACTCGTCGGTGAACAACGAGGGCGTCTTCCCGGGCCGCGTTCGATGGGAAAACCCGAGCGGCGGCCGCGGGAGAATTTCTCTCCACACGACTGCGGGCGAGATTCACGTCCAGCTCACCCGCTGATCAAGTAACTGATCAGGCGAATCGCTTCGTCGCGCGTCCTCACCTCGCCGCGGATCTCGGCCTCGAGCAGCGCGCGTTTGCGGCGCCCGAGCTCGGGACCGGGCTCGATGTGCGCGATCTGGGCGATTTCGTCGCCAGTGAGGAGCGGCTTTGCGTCGAAATCCGGCGGATCGAGCGTCTCGTCGCGGCCGAGGGCGCGGAGGAGCGGCGGGAGCTCGCGAGCAATCCGTTCGCCGGCATCGTAGAGCGCGATGCGGTCGTGGTGATCGACCAGGTGCTGCAGCATGATGACTTCGCGGATCAGCGACTCGCTCCAGCGCCAGCGCTCGCCGTAAGTCCGCGGATCGGCGACGACGATCGCGAGGCTGGCGGATAGCGGCACCGCATCCTCGTGAATCTCGGGTGTGCGAAGCCCGAGGGCATCCGCGAGCCCGCTCTCTCCGAGCAGCACAATCGCTTTCCGCAGCGCATTCGCCGAGAAGATCAGCGACAGCTCATACGTCACCCGCTCCGTCGCCACCGCGGCGATCTTTCCGGCGCGCGGGCGGATGGCGTCGATCGTCCCGCGGTCCACGTCGAAGCCGTGCACCACCGCCATCCGCACCGCCTTCAGCATCCGGAGCGGATCGTCGTCGAAGTTCTGCGGATCGATCATCCGAACGACACGTGCTTCGAGATCACGCTGGCCGCCATGCGGATCGAGCAGCTCTCCGGTGGCAAGATCGACCGCCATCGCATTGACCGTGAAATCACGTCGCGCCAGATCGGCGTCGATGTTCCCGTCGAGCGTCGCCGCGAAATCGTAAACGTGCGGGCCGTCCACGACACGCCACGCTTCGAGATGTTCGCGCTTGCCGAGCCGGATCGTCTTACGGTCCAGCAGTCGCGCGCACGCGAGCGGATCGCGACACGCGACGTCGATGTCCGCCGGCGTTCTCCCGGTCAGCAGATCGCGGACGGCGCCGCCGACGACATACGAATCCTCCGGCAGCTTTGTGAGCGCGGGAAAAAGCTCGATCAGCCGCTCACGCAACGACATTCCGCAGCGTGCCGATCCCCTCGATCTCGACTTCGACCGTGTCGCCCGCGTTGAGCGGGCCGACGCCGGCGGGAGTGCCGGTGAGGATCACGTCGCCGGGGAGCAGCGTCATGATCGAGGTGATGAACTCGAACAGGAAATCGCAGGGGAAGACCATCTGCGACGTGTTGCCGTCCTGCTTCACCTCGCCGTTCACGCGCGTCTGGAGCTTCACCGCGGAGACGTCGAGGTCGTCCTCGAGGCAGGGGCCGAGCGCGCAGAACGTGTCGAAGCTCTTCCCACGGGTGAACTGGACGTCCTTCTTCTGCAGGTCGCGGGCGGTGACGTCGTTGGCGCAGGCGAAGCCGCGGACGAAGTCGCGCCAGTCGGCACGCTTCACGTTTTTCGCGATCGTACCGACCACGATCGCGAGCTCCCCTTCATAGTCGACGCGCTGCGACTGCGGCGGGCGCTGGATCGTTCCGCCGTGCGCAAGAAGCGCGCTGGGCGGTTTGAGGAAGATGATCGGCTCGGCCGGCGCCTCGTTTCCGAGCTCCTTCGCATGCTCGGCGTAGTTGCGCCCGATGCAGACAATCTTGGTCGGGACGCACGGGACCAGGACCGCGGCGCCGGCGGGGAGCTGCGAAGCGTCGCGCACGTGACCGCCTTCGAGGAATCGGTACGTTTTCATGACGCGCCGAATGTATCATTCGCCGCCTATGGCGCAGACCACGTTGTTCACGCGCGCGCAGATCGACCAGCGCGTCGCCGAGATGGGAAAACAGATTTCAGCGGACTTTCGCGGCCAGGAGCTGATCGCGCTCTGCGTGCTCAAAGGAGCCGTCTTTTTCTGCACCGACCTGCTCCGGCAGATGGATCTCGACGTCCACCTCGACTTCATCCAGGTATCGAGCTACGGCAACGAGAAGTACTCCTCCGGCGTCGTCACCGTGCTCAAAGAACCGCAGCTCGACATGCATGGCAAGAACGTGCTGATCGTCGAGGACATCATCGACAGCGGACTGACGATCAACGAGATTCACCGCTACATCGAAGGCCGCGGCGCCGCCCGCGTGGCCACTGCCGCCTTCCTCGACAAAGCGGCGGCCCGCCGCGTCGACTTCAAAGCCGAATACGTCGGCTTCTCGATCGAACCGAAGTTCGTCGTCGGCTACGGCCTCGACTTCGCCGAGAAGTACCGGAACGTTCCCGAAGTGCAGGTTCTGTCGGACTAGCTCAGAGCAGAATCACGAAGGCGAAGAGGCTGAACGCGGCTGCGATCAGGCAGACGACCGCAAGGCTTTCGCACGCTGCGGGAGCGCTGGTGCTGCGGCCGAGGATCACCATGACGCGATCGTTCGGTTCCAGACCGTCGACGACGAGTTGGTAATCGCCCGCGTGAGGAACATCGAAGTAACGCACGCGCCACCGCTGCACGTAGGTCCCGCCGACTTTTCGGCTCTGCGCCCAGCGCGACTCGATGTACACGCGTTCGGCGTTATCCCACAGCAGGTACCGCCACTTCGATACGAGATGAAATCCCTGCAGGACCTCGTGGTAGAGCACATACACACCTGCCGCATCAAATGTGACAGGTTGAGGGCCGCGCGCGTCAAAGAGCGGCGTGACGTAGCTCGCCTTTCGCAGCCTCGCTCCCCGAACGAAGAGAACGATCGCCGCCGTTCCAAAGAGCGCGAACAGCGCAAACGCGGCTACGGCTTCAACCACCCGCTCACCAGCAGACCGATCATGACCAAGCCGAGGACGTATCGGTAGTAGATGAAGACGTGCGTCGTGTGCGTCTTGAGGTAACGGAGCAGGAACCAGATCGAGGCGTAGCCGGTGATAAAGGAGACGACGATCGAGACGATGATCGGCGTCCATCCCAGCGACGCGAGGTGGTGACGCTCCTTGACGAGCTCCAGGAACCCTGCGCCGCCGACCGCCGGGATCGAGAGCAGGAACGAGTAGCGCGCGGCGGTCGGCCGGTCGATCTTGCGGAAGAGCGCCGTCATGATCGTCGAGCCGCTGCGCGATGAGCCGGGGATCAGCGCGAGGCACTGTCCGAGACCGATGGCGACGGCGTCCGCCACGTTCATGTCGTCGAACTGGCGCAGCTGCGCCCGTTTCGCGAATAGCTCGGCGATCTGCATCAGGATCGCGACGACGATCACCATCGTCACGATGACCCACAGGCTCCGGAAGGTCGTTTCGATGTGCTTCTTCAGGAGCAGCCCGAGGATGACGACCGGAATCGTGCCGATGACGACCAGCCACGCTTCGCGCGAGTCGACGTCCTTGAGCGGGTGCCGGTTCACGAGCCCGCGGAAGAACCCGCTCACCAGCCGGACGATGTCGCGGAAGAAGTAGAGGATCGCGGCGAGCAGCGTCCCGAACTGGATGACGGCCGACGCCGCGGCGCCCGGATCGCCCCACCCGAGGAGGACCGGGACGATCTCGAGGTGCGCCGTGGACGATATGGGGATGAACTCGGTCAGACCCTGGACGAGGCCGAGGACGATCGCTTCAATGATCGGCATTTACATTTCCCAGACGACCGGCAGGATCATCGGCCGGCGTCCCATTTCTTTTCGGAAGTAGCGCTTCAATGCGGCGCGGAGCTTCTCCTGCAGGAGATCGCTCTCGCGCAGCTCCTCCGCAGCCCCTTCATTGATTATGCCGACGACCTGCTGCCGCACGTCGGCGAGGAGGTCCTGGCTCTCGTCCACGTGCAGCAAGCCGCGCGTGATGATCTCCGGATCGCGAATGAGCCGCGCGTTGGAATCGAGGATGACGACGACGATCACGAATCCATCCTCGGCGAGGTGCTGCCGGTCGCGAACGACGACCTCCGGCACCTCCTCCGCCTCGCCGTCGATGAAGACCTTCCCCTGCGGCACGCGCTCTTCGCCAATGGTGAGCGCGTCCGGTGTCACCGTCGCGACCTGCCCGTTCGTGATCACGACACCGTGCGGCACGCCGACGTCCTTC
>DASYSN010000577.1:0-8996 GCA_036003305.1 Thermoanaerobaculia bacterium | reverse complement strand
ATGCGCTGTGGGACCGGCTCCTCGAATCGATCGCCGGTGTTTCCGTGAATGGTCCCCGCCGGTTAAGATTGCCGGGCAACCTCAATGTCAGCTTCGAGCGTCTCGAAGCGGATTCCCTCATCGTGGCGATGCGACGATTTGCTCTCTCATCCGGCTCCGCCTGCTCGTCAGGGCAGCGCGGCCCGTCTCCGGTCCTGAAGGCGATCGGCCTGTCGGATGCCGCTGCCATCGGCTCGATTCGCATCGGCCTCGGCAAGTCGAACACGGAAGAGCAGATCGCGATGTTCGTCGACGACGCGCGCCGGACGGTTGCGAAACTACGCGAGATCTCGGCCGCATGAACCTGGAAATCGGACGCATTCTTCTCGTCGACCACTCGCGTGGGGCGTTGATCTTTCAGGAGACGATCCTGCGCCGCCGCGACAGCGCGATCTTCACCGCGCTCGCGGGCACCGAGGGGCTGCAGAAGGCGCGCGCCGAAAAGCCGCACCTCATCATCTTTGGTTACGACCTCTTCGACATGTCGGCGCCGGAGTTCTGCCGCGAGATCCGCGAGGACGAGACGACGCGCGGCACCTCGCTGCTGCTCGTCGTCGACCGCGAACACCAGAACCACGCCGACCTCTGTCTCTCCGCCGGCTGCAACGACGTCATCTACCGTCCGCTGCAACGGCGCGAGCTCGATGAGAAGGTCGCCAAACTGACCACGATCCCGGTGCGGCGGCAGCTCCGGACGATCACCAAGATCGAAGTCTCGCTCGAAAAGAACGGCCGGTTCATCCTCGGCCGCAGCATCAACATCTCCGCCAACGGAATGCTGCTCGAAGTCGACCGTGTACTGCCCGGCGATGGTCCCGTGCGGCTGCACTTCTACATTCCGGGCGATCCGAAGCCGCTGCAGCTCGATGCGGCGGTGCTGCGGGCGGAGTTCACCGGTACGATGGCGAAGTACGGTCTGCGGTTCGTGAGTGTGTCGGAAGAGGAGCGGGAACGGATTGACCGGTATGTGCACCGCCTCCGTTCGCGTGAGCTGATCTGATGGCGCGATCGAAACTGGAACGGGCGATCGACCTCGTGAAGGACGAGGAGTACCTCTCGGCGCTGACGCTGTTCCTCGACGTCTTCGGCACCGAGGATTCGCCGCCGATCCAGGCGGCGAAGGCGGCGAGCGCGCTCTCGTACTTTGGGCTCTGTCTCGCCCTGGTGTCGCGCAAGTACAAGAACGCGATCGACCTGTGCAAACGCGCGATCGACCTCGAGTTCTACCACGGCGAGCACTACGCGAACCTGACGCGCGTCTACGTCGCGGCGGGAAACCGCAAGAAGGCGCTCGAGACCGCCGAGGCGGGGCTGAAGGTCGCGCCGGAAGACGACGACCTGCTGCGCGCGCGCAAGGAGCTCGGCATTCGCGCCCGCCCCGCCGTGCCGTTCCTCGATCGGACCAATCCGATCAACGTTTCGCTGGGGCAGGCGAGGCACGCGAAGAAGCTCGCCGAAGCGACATCAAAGCGGAAGAAGTAGTCGCAGGTCTGCCCCTCATCCGGCCTTCGGCCACCTTCTCCCCGCTGACGCGGGGCGAAGGGTAATGACGCCGCCCTTTCGTAATTACCCCTCGCCCCGCGTCAGCGGGGAGAGGGTGGCCGAAGGCCGGGTGAGGGGCGATCCGCCCGGTACATCCGCGCCAGCCTCTCCGGATCGGCGCCGAGTTTCCAGGCGACGATGATCCGCCAGTTGATGAACGATGTTCGGAAAAGACCGTGCGTGAGGAAGCGGCGGCCGGACGTCGTCACCTTCTGCGGCAGGACGACCGTGGGGCCGCGGCGCTTCATCCGGATGGCGACCTCGTAATCCTCCATGATCGGGATTTCGCGGAACGCGCCGCTCTCGAGGAATGCCTTGTGGGAGACGAACTGCGCCTGGTCGCCCCACGGGCAGCGGGTGAGCCTTGTGCGGAAATTGATGAGCGCCGCGGCGAATCGCAATCGAAACGCGCTCTCCGTGAACTGAAGCCGGAAGCCGCCGAAGACCGCGCCGCTGTCGAGCGCGCCGGCGACGAGTGCGCAGGCGCGCGCGGGAAGGCGGGTGTCCGCATGGAGGAAGACGAGCGCCTCGTTCGCCGCCTCCGCGGCGGCACGATTCATCTGGCGCGAGCGCATCGTCTCGCCCTCGATCACACGTGCGCCGTGCTGCCGCGCGACGGCGGCCGTCGCGTCGGTGCTTCCCCCATCGGCGACGATGACCTCATCCGCCCCGGCCGCGAATGCCGAATCGATCGCGGCTCCGACGCACTCCTGCTCGTTCAGCGTCGGGATGATCACAGTGACGCGCACGGGGAGAGGATAGACTCGCCCCATGAACGCGTACATCCTCGTCGGCGGACGCTCGCGCAGGATGGGACAGCCGAAGGCGGCGGTCCGGTTCGGCGACACGACGCTCCTGGGGCGCGTAGTCGCGGCGGCGAGCGGCTCATTCGATCGAGTCATCGCCGTGCAGCGTCCGGGCGGCGAGGCGGTCGAGATCGAGACCATCTTCGAAGAGCCGCACGAGGACGAAGCGCCGATCTTCGGCGTCGTGGCGGCGATCCGCCACGCGCAGGCGAAGTGCTTCGTCATCGCTGTCGACTACCCGCTGTTGGCGACCGAGGCGCTCCGCGATCTGGCGGAGCAATTCGAAGCGTCGGACGCGCCGATGCTGGTCCCGGTGTGGAACGGAGTGGCGCAGGTCCTCTGCGCCGGATACGCGCCGGCGATCCTTCCTGAAATCGACGCCAGGATCGCCGTACGGAAGTACGATTTGCAGTCACTGGCGGGATCCGCCGACCGGATCGAGGTCAGCGGCGAGACATGGCGCAGCGTCAATACAATCGAAGAACTCGAAGAGGTGAGGCGGTATGAGCAGCGACTTCTCGCATTTCGATGAAACCGGCGGAATCTCGATGGTCGACGTCGGCCGCAAACGCGCGACCGTTCGCGAGGCCGTCGCCGTCGCGACCGTCCGCATGCAGCCGGCGACGCTGCAGAAGCTCGTCGACCGCGCCCTGCCGAAGGGCGACGTGCTGACCACGGCGAAAGTAGCCGGCGTCCTCGCGGCGAAGCAGACGCCGAACCTGATCCCGCTCTCGCACAGCATCTCCATCGACTCGGTCGACGTCACGTTCGACCTCGATCCGCAGAGCGGCACGATCGAGGTCCGCTCCATCGTCCGGTGCGAAGGGAAGACCGGAGTCGAGATGGAGGCGATGACCGCGTGCGCCATCGCGGCACTCACGATCTACGACATGTGCAAGTCGGCCGAGAAAGGGATCTCCATCGACAACCTGCAGCTCGTCCGCAAGTCGGGTGGGAAGAGCGGAACGTGGGAGCGGGGATGAAGACGCTCATCGCGGCAACCCTCCTCGCCCTTCCGCTCCTCGCGCAGACCCATTCCGAGTCGATCACCGTCGAGGTGGTCGATGTGCCGGTCTACGTCTACAACGCGAACGGCGCGGTGCAGAACCTGAAGAAGGACGACTTCGAGCTCTACGTGAACGGAAAGCCGCAATCGATCGACTACTTCGATCCGATCGACTTCCGCGCGCCGGCGAAGACCGAAGCGGCGGCGGCGCCGGCGCCGGTCGTGCCGCGCGACACTCGCGACCGGCGCCTCTTCCTCCTGATTCTCGACTCCGCCCACTCCCGTCCCGCGGCGATCGACCGCGCGCGCAAGGCCGCCGCGGCGATGATCGAAGCTTCGGCGCCGTCCGATTACTTCTCCGTCGCGACATACACGGCGAAGCGCGGGCTCGACCTCCTCGTGCCGTTCACGAACGACCATACCGTCGCGCTGCGGGCGGCGTTGTCGATGAAGGGGAGCTCGGTCCACGATCCGCTGGCCATCTCGATCTCCGCGACGGAGCGCGAGAACGCGGACCTGATGGCGGGCACCATCAGCGGCGGCGCCGACGAACGCGCGGGCGCGGATGTGATTGCAACGGATCCCATTCTCCAGAAACTCGTCGGCGGCGCGGCGGCCGACAACGCGCTCATGCCGGCAATCCGGATGATCGAGGACCAGCTTCAGGACTTCGGCGACATCGCGAAGCGCCTCGGCGCTTTCGAGGGATACAAACACGTCATCCTGATGTCGGGGGGCTTCTCGCCAACGGTTACGTACCGTGAGCCGCGCCTGATGACCGAGTTCAGGGCGATGGCGAACGCATTCCGCGGTGCCGGTGCCGTCGTCGACGCGATCGACCTCGGCGGCACGGTGAACGACACCGGCTTCCGCAAGACATTCGAGAATGACGCGCTGCACCTGATTGCCAGCGAGACCGGCGGCCATTTCATTCAGCACGAAAACAACCTGAAGAACGCGCTCAACGAGATCTCCACCGCGTCCGCGGTCGGCTATCGCCTCGGCTTCAACATGCCGAAGAACGCGAAGAAGGGCGACAACACCATCGACGTGAAGGTGCGCAATGTGCCGCGCGGAACGACGCTCTCGTTCCGCCGCGGCTTCTCCACGACGATCAGCAAGCCGTCCCCGGACGACGGTCTCCGGCTCGCGGACATCATCCTCAACGACATGCCGCAGAATGGTGTCCCGCCTCGAATCGTATTTGCCGAACGGCCATACGTCGAAATTGTCGTGCCGGCGCAGCAGCTCCTCGCGGTCAACGGCGGCAAGCCGGTGAACGCCGACGTGATGTTGTACGTCTTTGACGACAAACATGCGGTCGTCGAGTTCAAGGACAAGAAGGTCGTCATTCCGTCCGACGCGAAGCGAGACATCGCGCTCCGGGACGCGCTCGACCTGAAATCCGGCTCCTACACCATCAAAGCGCTGCTGCGCGCCGGCGACTCAGTCGGCTTCACGAAACAGGACTTCGCAATCCCCACGCAGGCCGAAAAGTGAAAAAGCACCTTCTAGCAGTAACGCTCCTCGCGCTGCCTCTCTTGGCGCAAACGCATTCCGAGTCGATCACCGTCGAGGTGGTCGACGTCCCGGTCTACGTCTACAACTCGAACGGCACACTCCAGAACCTGAAGAAGGACGACTTCGAGCTCTACGTGAACGGGAAGCCGCAATCGATCGACTACTTCGACCCGATCGACTTCCGCGCGCCGGCGAAGACCGAATCGGCGCCGGCTCCGACGGCGGTCGTACCTCGCGACGTCCGCGACCGGCGCCTCTTTCTCCTGGTGCTCGACTGCGCGTTCACGCGCCCGGCGGCGCTCGACCGCGCGCGCAAGGCCGCCGCGGCGATGATCGACGCGTCCACGCCCGCCGACTACTTTTCCGTCGCCACGTTCACGGCGAAGAACGGGCTGCAGCTTCTGGCGCCGTTCACGAATGATCACGTCGTCGCGAAACGCGCGGCGATGGCACTCCGGGCGAGCTCTGTTCACGATCCGCTGGCCATCACGATCTCCGCGAACGAGCGCGAGACCGCTCGAGTCATCGCGATCATGAACAATGACAGCGTCGGTAAAGGCGATCCTGACCCGGTCGAGTCCGGGGCGGTCATTTCGCAGCTCGCGTATGGAGCGGCGACCGACAACGCGGCGATGCCGATCCAGCGGCTCATCGAGGACCAGGTGACCGACTACAGCGCGATCGCGAAACGCCTCGCGCCGTTCGCGGGAGACAAACACGTGGTGGTGATGTCGGAAGGCTTCTCGCCCGGCGAGGCGTACCAGGAAGCGCGGCTGATGCAGGACCTGAAGTCGATGGCGGACGCGTTTCGCGCCGCCGGCGCGATCGTCGACACGATCGACCTCGGCGGCACGTCCCGCGATTCGTTCGAGAACGACGCGCTGCATCTCATGGCGCAGGAGACGGGCGGCCGCTTCATCCAGCACCAGAACGACGTCAAGGATGCGTTGAACCGTATCTCGACGGCGTCGGCCGTCGGTTACCGGCTCGGATTCAACGTGCCGAAAGACGCGCGAAAGGGCGACAACACGATCGACGTGAAGGTGCGCAACGTGCCTCGCGGAACGACCGTGTCGTTCCGCCACGGTTTTTCGACGAACGCGAACAAGCCGTCGCCCCGCGACTACCTCTTTCTCGCGGACGTCATCCTCAACGACGTCCCGCAAACCGGCATCGCGCCGCGAATCTTGTTCCCTGAACCTCCTTATGCGGAGGTCGTCGTGCCGGTGAGGCAGCTCCTCGCGGTGAACAATGGCAAAGCGATGATCGCCGACGTGATGTTCTACGTGTTCGACGACAAGCACGCCGTCGTCGAGTTCAAGAACAAGAAGATCGTCATTCCGGCCGACGCCAAGCTGGACATGGTGCTCCGAGACCCGCTCCACCTCACTCCCGGCGCGTCGTACACGGCGAAAGCATTACTCCGCGTGGGCGACTCACTCGGTTTCACGAAACAGAACTTCGCGATCCCCTAGAACACCTCCGTCATCCTGAGCCGCGTAGCGCGGCGAAGGATCTCCAGATGCGTGGCAGGTGGCTCGCGCCGCGAAACCTGAGATCCTTCGCCGTCTACGCGGCTCAGGATGACGGAGCAGAGTTACCTCGCCCAGGGCGGCGCGTTGCTGTTGCGCGTATCCGCGCTCTTCTTCGACGTGTCGTCGGCGTTGACGAGCTCCTTGCGGATCGTGCCGAGGATGCGCTGGTCGGTGGCGCTCGCGAGGTCGATCAGCTTCTGGCGGTCGTTGTAGCCGTTGAAGGCGATCACGAACCGGTCGATGCGGAACGCCACGCAGCGGCCGAGATACTTGTCCTCTCCCGTGAAATTGTCTTCGCCGAGGTTCGGGATCGGATCCATCAGCTTGCCGTTGCGAATGTAGAGATACCGATAGGCATCGAGGATCTTCGCCGCCCACTGCGCGTTCGCCGTCGGGATGATCAGCCCCTCCGCGACCGCGCCGTCGACGTTGAACGTCGCCTGGAACGAGTTGCCGAGGAACGGCTGCCCGAAGCCGGACTTGGCGGAGTAACGCTCGCTGTTCGGCACCCGATACGCCGTCGGCAGGAAGTTGAAGACAGCCGGCTTGCCGGCCGCGGGCGGCATCCGTTCCGTGACGAACTGCGCGAGGCGGAGGAGCCCCTGGTTGCCGTCCTGCGTGCCGCCGCCGGTGATGCGCACGTAAAACGGCCCGCGCCAGATGTTGACCGAGTGCTTCCCGAGGAACGCCTCGTTCTCGATGTTGACGTATTGCGCCGTCTGGACCTTGTGCAGGGAGTAGGCGCCGAACGCCTTCACGAAATCGGGGAACCGGTAGATTTCCACGGTCGCGAAGCCGTTGTTGCCGACGCCGTTGTAATTGCCCGCCGTCAGGTCGATCGCGCCGTAGCTGACGAACGCCGCGGCGTCGCTGTCGAGGTACGTCGTCAGCTTGTTGCCGGGGACGACGATCGGATCTTCCGCGAGCTGCCAGCCGGGCGCTTCCTGCTGCCGCGGCAGAAACTGGAGGCTCGGCGACTCGTTCGCCGTGAAGCTCTCCTCCTGCTTCGGCGGCACGATGACGGTCGCGTGCGCCGCGCGGTCGCGGCGCATCTCGCAGCCGAACGCGAGAAGGATCAGCGCAAGAGCGATTCGAGGAACGCGATGGTCACGCGGACGCCCGCGCCCGTCGCGCCGCGCGCCTCGCGCGAGTTCTCGTGTTCCGCGTATGCCGTCCCGGCGATGTCGAGGTGCGCCCACGAAGGACAATCGACGAACTCCTTGAGAAACAGTGCTGCGGTCGTTGCGCCTGCCCAGCGGCCGCCGGAGTTCTTGACGTCCGCCCAGTCGCTGCGAATCAGCTCCTTGTAGTCGTCCCACTCCGGGAGGCGCCAGACGCGGTCGCCGACCCGCTCTCCGCACTCAATCAACTTCTGAGCCAGCTCGTCATTGCTCGTGAAGAGGCCAGCCGCCTCGCCGCCGAGGGCGACCACGCAGGCGCCGGTGAGCGTGGCGTAGTCGATCATGTGGTCGGGCTCGAACTTCGACGCGTAATGCAGGGCGTCCGAGAGGATCACGCGCCCCTCGGCGTCGGTGTTGACGATCTCGATCGTCTTTCCCGAGCTCGTGGTGATGATGTCGCCCGGCTTGTAGGCGCTCCCGCTCGGGAGGTTCTCCGTCGACGCGATGACGCCGGTGATCCTGACCGGCAGCGCGAGCTTCGCGGCCGCCTCGATCGTGCCGACCACCGCCGCGGCGCCGCACATGTCGAACTTCATCTCCTCCATCTTGTCGGCCGGTTTGATCGAGATGCCGCCCGAATCGAAGGTGATGCCCTTGCCGACGAGAGCCACGTGCGTCTTCGCCTTCCGCGGCGCGTATTCGAGGACGACGAATCGCGGCTCCTCGGCCGAGCCTTTGTTGACGGCGAGCAGCCCGCCCATCTTCATCTTCTCGATGGCGCGCTTGTCGTAGACCGTGCACTTCACGCCGACCGACTTCGCGACCTCTTCGGCCCGCTCGGCGAGCCGTGTCGGCGTCATCACATTGCCGGGCATGTTGCCCATGTCGCGCACCGTGCGGACGCCGTCGGCGATCGCCTGCGCCTCCGCCTGGATGCGTTTGCACTCCTTCGCGTCGAGGCTGGTGAGGAGCGTCGCGGTGATGTTGACGGGCTTCGGATCGTCTTTCTTCTGCGTGATGTACGCGTCGTACTTGTAGTCGGTGCCCGCGAGGTAGTCGGCGATGATGCGGACGCTCTCGCTCTCCGACAAACCGCGAATGGCGTACGGCACCACCACGCCGATGTTCGCGTTGCGATGCTTCTTCGCCGTCTTCGCGATCGCGTACAGCCCGGCGCGGACGTTCCGCAGCGTCAGCGCATCTTCCTTGCCGAGACCGATGAGCGTGATCTTCTTCGGCTCGCCGGCGAGGATCGTGATCGACTCCTCCGAGCGTCCGGAGAACCCCGAGTCGCCGATCGCCTTGCGTACGGCGTCGGGGAAGTCCCCCTTGCCGCCCTCGGTGACGAGTGCGAACACGTGGTCGAGTTTGTGGAGCTTCGCGTCGCGCGAGACTTCGACTTTCATGCGGCGCGGATTGTACTGCG
>DASYSN010000576.1:0-7906 GCA_036003305.1 Thermoanaerobaculia bacterium | reverse complement strand
GGCGCATCGCCCGCGACCGGACGCCATCTCGTCCGCCGCTCCTTCCGGAACTGGTTCCGTCCGAACTACCCGTACGTCTACGCCACCTTCCGCTGCGCCGTGTGACGCGTGCTACCGGGCACTCCCGGTGCACGGTGGCATACGCATGCAGATGAAGACGTACACCGCAAAGACGTTCAACCTCTCCGATTTGAACGGCATCTCGAACCAGACGCTGGAGATGCATTTCAAGCTCTACGAAGGGTACGTGACGAACACGAACCTTCTGACCGAGCGGATCTCGGAAATCCTTTCCGACGGCCAGGTCGACAAGGAGGAGATGCCCGCCTACTCCGAGCTCACGCGCCGCCTCGGCTTCGAGTACAACGGCATGGTCCTGCACGAGTACTACTTCGGCAACATGAAGCGCCAGGGCGGCGGCGACGCGCCGACAGGATCGAAGTTCCGCAGCGCCGTGGAGGACAGCTTCCCCTCGTACGCGATCTGGCGCACCGACTTCGCCAGCGTCGGCAAGATGCGCGGCGTCGGCTGGGCGATCGCGTACCTCAATCCGGCAACCGGCGGCGTCTCGAATCACTGGATCGAGCTACACGAGAGCGGCAACGTCGCCGGCTTCGTCCCGCTCGTCGTGATGGACGTCTGGGAGCACGCCTTCCTGCTCGACTACAAGCCCGCCGACCGGCCGAAGTACATCGAGGCGTTCATGTCGAACGTCGACTGGGACGCCGTCGACGCGCGCTTCTGAGGAATCGGCATCCGGCATCCGGCATCCGACCCATATCCCCGGATGCCGGATGCCGGATGCCGAAAAAGAAAAGGCCGCCCAATCCGAGCGGCCCTCACTTCAAGTCTTCGCAGCGATTGTGCGATTGTTACTTCGCCGCGACCTTCACGACGCCCTTGACCGGGAGCGTGACGACCGGGTTGATCTTGTCGTTCGTGTAGATCTTCACGGTGCCGTCGAGATCGCCCGGCTTGGCGTCCTTGGCGACCTGCAAGGTCACTTCGTACTCGCCCTTGTGGTCGGTCGGCTTGACGCTCGCGGTGACGCCCGGAATCGACGTCTCGGCCTTCGTGACGTTGAACATCTCCGGCGTCTTCAGGCTGTTCGAGTGGAGGATGACGCCGCGGGTCGCTGCCGGATCCGTCGGGGCAACTTCGCCGAAGTTGACGGCCGTCGGCTCGACGCGGAACGTCGGGCGGATGACGCCGGTGACGCTGACGAAGTAGTCCGGCTGGTGCTTCGAGTTCGTGGCGATGTGGATCTTGTCGGCGAGCGGTCCGATCCTGGCGTCGGGTCCGCCGACCGTGATGTCGAGACGGTACTGGTTCTGGTTGGCGCGGCCGGCCTCGACGCGCGAGGCAGGATCTTCGATCTTGTGCTGGACGACCTTGACGTACTCGGGGGCGTCGATGTGCGTGATCACGAACGGATCTTCTTCGTCCGAGTAGAGCGTGATGCTCTGCGTCTCGGCGTCGCCCTGGAGCATGTTGTAACGGACGAATCCGGCGGGGAACGCCTCGACGAACGGCTTGACCGTCGCGTGGATCGTCAGCACCGCTTCCGGCGTCGTCGGGTCGCTGGTGTCGATGGAGACCGTCTTCGAGATCGGTCCGGCGAACGCGGTGGTGTCGATGTGAGCCGTCACTTTTCCGCTTTCGCCCGGCTTGATGACCTTGTCGAAATCGGCCACGGTGCAGCCGCAGCCCGGCTTCGCCGCGAGGATCTGCAGGTCGCCATCGCCCGTGTTCTTGATGACGAACGACCAATCGAGCTTCTCGCCCTTCGGCACTTCGCCGTATTCCTTCACCGGCTCGACGATGGTGAGCCGTCCGGCCGGCGCAGCCGCCTTGGCCGCATTTTCGCTCTTCTCCTGGGCGTTCGCCGCCGGCTGCGCTACAAACGAGCAGGCAGCCACGAGAAGGGCGGAGGTCATCACAACGAAACGCTTCGACATGCGCAAAATCCTCCTGTTGAAAAGACGTGGGTTTAACGATTCAGGCCCTAGATCGAACAGGGCCCGGAAAATGACCATTCCCATGCATCCACCTCTGTATCCTGAGCTGTGACATGCCGCACGTCAACGATCTGTCCAACGTCAAACGCATCTACCTGATTGGGATCGCCGGCACCGCCATGGCCTCGCTCGCCGGCATGCTCCAGCAGCGCGGTTATGAGATCACCGGATCGGACGAACACGTCTATCCGCCGATGTCCACGTATCTCGAGCGCCTCGGCATCCCGGTGCTCGAAGGATTTACGCGCGAGCACCTGGAAAAGTTCCGCCCCGACCTCGTCGTCATCGGCAACGTCGCCGCGAAAACGCATCCCGAAGCGGCCGCGACTTTGGACATGGATCTGCCGTACACCTCCATGCCGGAAGCGATCTACCACCTCTTCATCCGCGGCAAGCACTCGATCGTCGTCACGGGGACGCACGGAAAGACGACCACCACCTCGCTCATGGCGTGGATCCTCGAAGCGGCGGGCCGCGACCCGTCGATGGTCGTCGGCGGCATCCCGGTCAACTTCAATCAGAACTTCAAGCTCGGCGGCGGCGCCGATTTCGTGATTGAAGGGGACGAGTACAACACCTCCTTCTTCGACAAAGGGGCCAAGTTCCTCCACTACCAGGCGAACACGCTGATCGTGAACAACGTCGAGTTCGATCACGCCGACATCTACGAGAACCTCGACGCGATCAAGGGGATGTTCCGGAAGGCGGTCGAGCAGGTCGCGCCGGGAGACCTCATCATCGCGAACGGCGACGACGAGAACGTGACGTCGCTGCGCTCCGCGGCGCGCGCGCGGTGGTTCACGTTCGGCTGGGATCGCACGCGCGACATCTTCGCGACCGACGCCGAGGAGACGCCGGAGCAGACCGTGTTCACGGCGCACTGGGAGGGGAAAGAGTGGTTCCGCTTCGCCACGACGCTGTCGGGACGGCACAACGTCGCGAACGCGCTCGCCGACATCGCGGCGGCGCGCTTCCGCGGGCTATCGGCCGAGGAGATTCAGACGGGACTCGCGTCATTCAAGGGGATCAAGCGCCGGATGGAGGTGCGCGGCGTCGAGCACGGCATCACCGTCATCGACGACTTCGCCCACCATCCCACCGCCATCGCCACGACGCTCGCCGGCGCGCGCAAGCGCTATCCCGGGCGGCGGATCTGGGCGCTGTTCGAGCCGCGCTCCATCTCTTCGGCGCGCAAGGAGTTCGAGAGCGGCTACATCGACGCGTTCCATCAGGCCGATCGCGTCATCATCGGCCACGTCTTCCACCGCGACCGGTACGAGCAGCGATACGGGATTGAGCACATGATGTCGGTCGGCACGATCGTCGATCGCCTCAACGCCGACGGCATCCAGGCCGAGCAAACGGATGACTTCGATGCGATCGCGGGCCGCGTGGCTGCCGAGGCGAAAGACGGGGACGTGATCATGGTCATGTCCTCCGGCGCTTTCGGCGGCATCCACGAAAAGATTCTGGGCGGAATAGCAGCCACGACCGGCTAGTTTCGGCCAGTCCCATGGAACAGAAAGCCCACGACCTGCTGAGAAAGCACAACCTCACGCCCGACGACGTGAAAGACCGCAAAACCTCGCTACATCACCTGCGTCACATCGTCCGCAGCGAAGAGCTGCCGTTCGACGTATTCAAGACGCTTGTGAAATTGCGCCGGTAGATCACTACAATTCGCGCTTCATGCCGTTCCGCGAAGACGCTCTCAAACGGATCCACGAAAAGAAGTTTGACGATGTCGAGACGCTCTGGATGTCGGAGCTCGATCGGGATCCGTCCGATGTCGACTCCTTCATCACCGTCGCGAAAGCGCTCCGAAAGGCCGAACAGCGTTCCCAGTCGGACACGCTCCTCGGCCTCCTCGGCGACGCCGAGAAAGAGGGCGGCCACTGGCATCAGCGCCTGCAGGTGCTGAAAGAGCTCGGCCGCCTTTCGAAACATCCGGCCACCCTTCGCCCCCAGATCGAAGAAGCGCTGAAGAAGGGGCTCGGCAGCCACAAGAACTTCGCGCGCGCGTTTCAGTTCGCGAAGTTCAACGACCCGCAGTCGAATCCCATCGAGCGCGCCGAGAAGATCGAGATGTGGCTCACGTACGACGAGGGGGAGTGCTTCTTCATGGCCGGCCGCGGCGCCGGCCGCGTCACGGAGCTGAACCCGGAGCTCGGCGTCTGCCGTCTCGACTTCGAGAAAGACAAACGCGTCTCGGTGCCGCTTGGCGCGGCGAACAAGTTCCTCACGCCGCTCCCCGAAGGGCACATCCTCCGCGAGAAGTTCAGCGACCCTGAAGGAATCCGGACGCAGGCGACGAAGAAGCCCGCCGAGTTCTTCGCGAAGCTGCTCCAAAGCTTCGGCCGGCCGATGACGATGGCTGAGGTGCGCGACGCCGTGATCGGGATCGTCGCCGAGAAGAGCTGGAGCTCGTGGTGGACCTCGGCGCGCAAGAACCCGCAGATCGTCGTCAGCGGCTCAGGCGCCAAGGCGACGTACTCGTACTCCTCGTCGGCCGGCGAGGCAGAGGGCGTCGTCCGCCGCGACTTCGAGCGCGCCGACACGAAGACCCGGCTCGATCTGGCGCGCAAGCACAGCGCACGCAGCCAGGAGCTGGCTGACTTCTTCTCCTCGACGCTTGCCTCCGACGCCGCGAGGCTCGCGCGCACCGACGCCGCAACGGCGTGGCAGGTGCTGTCGACGCTCGAGAACCTGCCGGGCAAGTACGAATCGTCCATCGATCCCGCGTCGTTGCTGCAGTCGCCGATGGCGTCACGCACGGTGGCGGCGATCGGCGACAAGCAGCTTCGCGAGCGCGCTCTCGGCGTCGTCCGCGAGACGCACCCCGACTGGCAAAAGGTCTACAGCGAGGTCTTTTTCCTCGAAGAGGAGCCGAAGATCGTCGGCCTCGTTTACGACGAGCTGGAAAAGGCGGGCGAGACCGAGCTGCTCACGCGCCTCACCGACGAGACGCTGCGCTACCCGCGCCGCCATCCGCGCGCGTTCTACTGGTACGTCAAGCGCGTGAACGAAGACGAGTCGTGGAGCGACCGCGGCACGTACGCGCTCCTCTTCCAGATTCTCGACGCGCTCACGAACGACGAGTTCAGCTCCGTCCGCGCGCGCCTCAAGGACTTCTTCGACAAAGGCGCCCTCGCGATCCGCATCATCAACGGCCAGAACAACGAAGAGCAGGCGCGGAAGCTCGTCGACACCCTCGACCGCTACGGCGCCGTCGAGGAGTATCGCCGCGAGATCGTGAAGGCGGCGGCGATCATGAAGCACCCGCACCTCCGCGAGCCGCAGCAGGAGCCGGTCTACTCGACGCCGGACATGCTCGAGAAGAAGCGCGCCGAGCTGCAGCACCTCCGCAACGTCGAGATCCCGGCGAACTCGAAGGCGCTCCAGGCCGCGCGCGAGATGGGCGACCTTCGCGAGAACTTCGAATACAAGGCGGCGCGCCAGCGCGCGGAGTACCTCGCCGCCCGCGCCGCCGAGCTGTCGAGCGAGCTGTCGCGCGTTCGCGTGCTCGAAGCGGCGCAGATCGACACCACCTCCGTCCGCGTCGGGACGAAGCTGCTGCTCTCGAACGGAGAGCTGCAGCGCGAAGTGGTCATCCTCGGGCCGTGGGAGTCGGCGCCGGAGCACGGGATCTACTCGAATCAGTCGGAGGTCGCGAAAGCACTCCTCGGCCACGCCGCCGGCGACATCGTCTCGTTCATGGGCAACGACTACCAGATCGAATCGATCCGCAGGTGGACCGAGGCGTAAGCCTCTCTAATTTGCCGTAGAATGTCCGGCACTTCAGGTCCGGGAGGCCCAATCGTCCGATGACGTACGTAATCGCTGAACCTTGCTTGAATACGAAAGACACCGCTTGCGTCGATGTCTGTCCGGTCGACTGCATTCATCCGCGCAAGGATGAAGCGGCCTTCGAGAAGGAGACGATCCTCTACATCGATCCCGAGGTTTGCATCGATTGTGGAGCGTGCGAGCCTGCCTGCCCCGTCGCCGCGATCTTCCCCGCCGACCTCGTTCCGCCGCAGTGGGCTCACTACACGGAGATCAACGCGGCCTGGTATAAAAACAAGACTTGATCTTTGTGATCCAGCTCACTACATTAACCAGAGCAACACTGTAGATTCCACACTGTCAAGAGAGACGGTGCCTTCGGGCAAAAAAGGGGCGTAGCGCCCCTTTTTTTGTTAGCGATCATTGAGAAAACGATCGAGACCCTTCAGTTTCGCGCCCACCTCGGACCCACCACGGTAGAGCGGGCGAATGGGCGTGCCTCCGTGGACAATTGCTGAAGCTACCTCTCTCTCTGCAACGCGAGCCGGAGGGTCTCGACCGTTTTCTCAATCCCACCGATAGAATCCCACCCCATGAAGATTGCATTCATCGGCCTCGGCGCGATGGGGTATCCCATGGCGCGGCATCTCTCCAAGGAGCACGACGTCACCGTCTGGAACCGCACGCGCGAGAAGGCGGAGCGCCACTCACGCGAGCACGGAACGAAGCTCGCCGGCGACCTCGCGGCGACCGCGGACGCGGAAGTGATCATCACCATGCTTCCGACGAGCAAGGAGGTCGACGAAATCGTCGATCAGCTTCTGCCGGTCGTGAAGCAGGGGACGCTCTTCATCGACGCCACGAGCGGCGATCCGAACGCCAGCCGTGAAACGGCGAAGCGCCTCGCGGCCAAAGGCGTCACGTTCGTCGACGCGCCGGTCACCGGCGCGACCGTCGGTGCGGAAAACGCCACGCTGACGATCATGGTCGGCGCGGCGACCGGCGAAGAGTTCGAGCGCGCACGCGAGATCTTGAAGCTGAACGGAAAAACAATCATTCACGTCGGCCCGATCGGCAGCGGCCACGCGATCAAAGTGCTGACGAACTCGATCATGGGCGCCACGGTGTGGATCACGAGCGAGTGCCTCCTCCTGGCGAAACAGCTCGGCATCGACCTCAAAACCGCACTCGCGGTCACGAACTCCGGCAGCGGCCGCTCTAACGCCTCCGAGAACCTCCTCCCGATGCGCCTCGCCGACCACAAGTGGCCGCTCGTCTTCAAACTCGTCCACCACGACAAAGACATCCGCATCGCGAACCAGCTCTCCCACCAGCTCCACGCCTCCACCCCGATGCTCGCCCTGACGCAGCACCTCTTCACCGCCTCCCTCCACGAGCTCGGCGACCAGGCGGATTACATCGAGGTTGCGAAGGTAATCGCCCGGATGAATGGCACGAGCTGGGATTAGAAATACTTCCTGTCATCCTGAGCCGCGTAGACGGCGAAGGACCCGGTGCTGAAACGAGTCGTGCGTTCCAGCTACCCGTAGCTGGGACGCGCTTCTGGTTTCAGCACCGGATCCTTCGTCGTCCTCCGCTTCGCTGCGGCGACTCAGGATGACAGAAGCCGACGTCATCCCTGCGTCAGAGTCTCCCTAGAACGTCGACCGGATGTAGCCGCCGTCGATCTGGATCGAGGTTCCGGTCAGGTAGCTGGCGCGGTCGCTGGCGAGGAAGGTGACGACGTCTGCGAGCTCGCGGGGGTCGCCGAAGCGGCCGGTCGGGATGTCCTGGACCGACTTGTCGAGATATTGCTGCGGAGTGATGCCCTGCTCCTTCGAGCGAATCTCGGCGAGCTGGCGCTGGCGGTCGGTGAGGAAGTGGCCGGTGAGGATGGCGTTGACGGTGATGCCGTCCTTCGCCACCTGATCGCCGAGGGTCTTCGTGAGCGCGGAGAGACCGGCGCGCAGCGTGCTGCTGATCGTCAGCAGCGGATTCGGTTGCTTGGCGACGAGCGACGTCAGGTGGATGATCCGTCCCCACTTGCGCTTCTGCATGTCGGGGATCACGGCTTTGCAGAGGCGGACGACGTTCATCAGCGT
>DASYSN010000575.1:0-16826 GCA_036003305.1 Thermoanaerobaculia bacterium | reverse complement strand
TGGGCTTCGGCGCGTTGGCCGTCCTCTTCTTTGGCTCTACACTCTGGAACTCGTGGCTGAACGCGCTCGCCATCCGCTGACGCCGCCGCTCTCGTTTCGCCGCGACGTTCGGCTCTTTCTCGGCGTCCTCACCGGGTTCCTGGTCGTGGTCGTGCTCGTGCTGCTGGTGATGATGAGGAACTTCTTCGTCGACACGGAGGACGCCATCCAGAGCCAGTGGCGGGTGATTGCGGCGGCGAGCGCGGCGCAGCTCTCAGTGGCGGCGACCGACCACGACATGGACGCGCGGGCCATCGAAATCCTCGACCGCGGCGACGTCGCCGGGATCCGGCAGAACGGGAACCCGTCGCGTTCGTGGGGCGTGGCGGGCGGCGGCGGATTCGAGACGATCACGTTGCCGCGCGGCCACAACGGCTCCTACACCTTCCTGTTCGACGCCGCGCCGCTGAACAGCGCGCGTCAGACGCTGCTCCTCACGTCGGTCATCGCGGTCGGCGGCAGCGCGGCGGCGGTGGTCCTCCTGCTGCTCTACCTGCCGCGTATCACCCGCCCGATCGACGAGCTGATGGCCCACGCCAGACAGGTCGCCGAGCGCGACGCGGCGCAGGAAGACACCGAATACCTGATCCAGACCTTCCGCGACACGATCGACCGGCTCAAGAGCCGCGCGGACGAACTGGAGCTCGTCAGCGCAACGCTCACCCGAAGCCTCACGTCCGGCTTCATCTCGATCGACACCGAGGGGCGCGTCGTGCAGATGAACGGCGCGGCGCGGGAGATCCTCGCGATCGAGCCGGATGCGCCGGTCGCCGGAAAGGCGGTCGGCGAGCTCCTCGGCGACACGACGCTCGCGCACACACTCGCGCCCGAGACGCGGAGCAAGGTGATCGCGCGCCAGGAGATCGAACATGCGACCCCGCGCGGCACGATCACCCTCGGCGTCACGGCCGTCCCGCTGATCGACGCGGCCGGAGAGACGCTCGGCACGCTCGCGCTCTTCACCGACCTCACGCCGGTGAAAGACCTCGAGGCGCGCGTGCGCACGATGCAGACGCTCGCCGACCTCGGCGAGATCTCGGCCGGCATCGCACACGAGTTCCGCAACTCGCTCTCGACGATCCTCGGCTACCTCCGTCTCGCGCGGCGCTCCGCGCTGCCCGAAGAGGCGGACGGGCGCGTGAAAGCGGCGAACGACGAGGCGACGCTGCTCTCCGCGGCGGTCGAGCGCCTCCTCGCCTTTGCGCGGCCGATGCGGCTGCAGATCGAGGATGTCGATCTCGCCACCGTCGTGACCCCGATCGTCGATCGGCTCCGCGACGCGGCGCCGGAAATCGCCTTCACGACCGAAGGCGACGCACCGGCCATTGAAGGCGACCGCGCCCTCATCGCCCGCGCGGTCGAGAACGTATTGCGCAACGCCGTCGACGCGGTTGAAGAGTCGCCTCGCAAGGAAATTCGCATCCGGTTCGAGCCGCGGGCGATCAAGGTCATCGACAGCGGCATCGGCCTCGATCCGGCGACTGCGGCGCGCCTCCTCCTCCCCTTCCAGTCGGACAAACCGAAAGGCTTCGGCCTGGGCTTGTCGTTGACGCGCAAGATCATGATCCTGCACGGCGGCGACGTGGAATTGCACGGCGCGCCGGGAGCCGGGGCCGAAGTGACGCTGAAGTTCGGCGACATGACTGACACGAAAGGTAACACTTTCGCGCAACCTGAAACCGCGCTACCATCACCGCAATCGCGGTAAGTCACGGCTTTTCTTCAATTAGCCCAATCCCAACCGTATGGCAGTCGCCATGCAGAAGGAGCCCGCCCATGCAGACCGCCGCAGCCCGCTCGCGTCAATGCGGTTACAGCCTTGCCGAAGCTCTCGTCGTCGTCGCGATCATCGGCCTGGTTACCGGCGTGAGTGTCCCGTTCTTCATGAACTACCTCCGGGCGAACCGGATCCGGAGCTCGGCGATGTACTTCCAGACCGCCTTGCGATTCGCACGGCAGCGGGCGGTCACGAAACGCATTCAGACGCGCGTCTCGTTTGACCCGAACGCGCGGCCCGGGACGTACACGATCTGGGAAGCGACCTACGATCCGACGACGAATGCGTTCACCGGCTGGTCGCAGACGCAGCCGCTGACCCGCTCCCTCGACCAGGGAGTCTATTTCGCAAACGACGTGGCGCAGCCGGTCGGCGACGGTTACGACAACACAGGGTCGGCGACCGCAAACACCGACGGCAAGCCGGACATCATCTTCAACCTCGACGGAACGTCGGTGAACTCGGCCGATTCGACGAAGTCGCCCGGCACGCTGTGGCTGAAGACCGATTTCGGCTCCGTCACCTACAACCGCTACAGCATGCAAATCCTGAGCGTCGGCACGGTGACGGTCTCCGCATCTCACGGATAAGAGCCGGATAAAGAGCAATGAGCACGAACAAGAGGCAGCGCGGATTCAACCTCGTCGAAGTCCTGATCGCGATGGCGATCACGGCGGTCATCATCCTCTCCGTGGCGACGCTGTTCGTCCTCGGGCGCCGGAACGTCTATGCCGGCAAACAGACGACCGCGGCCGTCGCCGTCGCGACGCGCATGACCGAAGACCTTTCCCACATGACGCACGATGAGGTCTACAACAAGTTCGGGCTTGCGCCGAACTCCGGCGGTTGGGCCGGCGCCACTTTGACCGCGAGCCAGACGGTCGAGGGCACGACCTATAACAACTGTGTCCTGCGCACGGAAGCCGATGCCGGCGATGCGAACAAAGACGCCGCGAACCTGATCAAGAGCTGGCTCACGCTCATGCAGCCGACGTTCGCGAATCCGAAGCTGACGATCATCTTCATGCCTCGGCTGGACCCCAAAGATCCGGCCACCGACACGGCGACGACGCCCACGTCGACGCTCCTCCAGATTCGTATCGTGATGACCTGGGACGACACCGTGTCGAGCAAGCGCCACCGCTCGCTCACGGTCGACGCCGTGAAGACGAAGCGCGTTTGAACCTTTGAACGGAGACAGGGGAATGTACAGACAGCAGCGCCAGCGCGGTTTCACATTGACCGAGGTCCTCGTCGCGACAGCGATCTTCACGATCATCATGCTCGCGGCGCTGCTCATGTACGACCGGAACAACCGGGTGTTCAAATCCGGCGTCCAGGCGACGGACGTCCAGCAGAACACGCGTATCGGCTTCGACAAACTCGTCTCCGACCTCCGCATCGAAGGGTTCGACTACAACCGCAACGGCGACCCGAGCGGTACGGACGACGCCACCGGAATCAACTACCAGAAGCAGCCGGACGAGCAGATCGAGTACATGGGCGATACCGCGATCGTCTTCCGCACGAACTTGGACTACAACGACACGACGAAGCCCGACAACGGCCGCGAGCTCGCGTACGAGGCACCCGCTTTCCCGCTGGTGACCACGTCGAACAAAGAAATCATCGCGTACGGTCTCCAGTCGGCCAACCCCGCGGCGAACACGCAAAGCATTTCGTTCTACGCCGACGTCGCCAAACCTCGCAAGGTCTACGTCGGCGGAAGCGGTGAGGCACTCGAACGCCAAGTCAATATCCCGGGGTTCGATCTCACCAACAACAACCCGCCGTACACCCTGTACCGCGTCACGCTGAAGGACGCCAACATCACCGACAACGATCCGAACCCGGTTGGTGAAATGGTACCGATCGCGACGAACATCCGCAGCCTGAAGTTCACCTATTACACCGACCAGGGCGGCAACCTTCCGGTCGCGGCGGTCGGCGGCGCGGGCCCGTACAACTCCACAAACGCGACCGCGGTGGTTCCGGAGCGCGACACGCGCAAATCCGTTCAGGCGATCAAGGTCGATCTCATCGGCATGGAGGCGGCGGCGGACCGCAACTACTCTAGCCCCCTCGAGACGAGCACGGCGGTCAAAGACACGAACGGTGTCCCCGTCTCGGAGTACCGCCAGTACCAGCTCAGCAGCCTCATCGTGCCGCGTAACGTCGGGAAACGCGCCGTCAAGGAAGAACTGATCACGCCGCCCGAGCCCCCGGTCCTCAAGACGATCTGCTACGGAGCGTGTTCGGTTCCGTACCTCACGTGGCAGGCGCCGCCGCATGGCAACGTCGACTTCTATTCGATCACGTATGACACCGACCCGGGCGGCTCATTCAGCAACGGCTACCCGGTCGGGAACGTCACGGAAGCGTACTTTCCGCGGCCGCTGGATCCGGGAAGGCCGTACTACTTCAAGATCGAAGCATCGAACGGTTACGGCGACTCGATCTCGAACGAGACCGGGGTCGTGGTCGTGAACGGAAACGCCGTCGGAGCGATCAACACGACGACGCCGGCCGCACCGACGGCGCTAACGGCCACGACCGACCAGACGGATCGCGTGGTGGTCACGTTCCAGGTGCCGACCGCCTATACGACGAATTCACCCGCACTGACGTGTCTGACCGCAACCACCACGCCGACCGTCCCTGGATCCGTTTCGGCATCAGGGACGAACGCGGTTACCTCCAACGGCATCGCGCCGCCGGAAGACATCGGCTATCGAATCTACCGTATGGAAGGCGATGCGACCTTCGACCCGAATTCAACGGCCGGGGCGGTCTTGATCGCCAGCGAGACCAACGGCAATCAGCCTTCCATCGACATCACCGGCAAGGCGACCTTCGTCGACTACGTACCCGGCTGCACCAACTACTACTACCGCGTGCAGGCGGTTGCCAGAATGTGCACGGGAAAGACGTCGTACAACTCGCCGGCGCAGACCAGCGTCGCAATGTCCGACTTCTTCCCGACCGTCAGCAACAACGCGATCCTCGGCACGGCCGTCGCGGCCGCGAAACCGGCCACTCCGACGAATCTGACGCTCACCCGCAGCAGCGGGTGCCCCACGGTCGCGAACACGTACGGCGTGAACATCTCCTGCGGCGTCACCTTGACGTGGGACAAAGTCACGCTCGACACGAGCGGCACGCCGCTTCCGGTTCGCATTCACGACTACACCGTGACGCGCACCCAGGTTCAGCCCTCTTGCAGCGTCGGTTGCACGTCGACGGCGACCGTCCTCGGCGGCTGGGATCCCCTCGCATCGTCCGGCAACACCGTCACCTATTCCGACTCGCCTCCGAACTTCGCGACGGATGCCTCCGGCATCTCGTACCAGTACCAGTACTCGGTCGTCGCGAACAGTTGCTCGTATAAGAGCGACCCCGCAACGGTGTCGGAGCCTTCCTGCTACTTCAGCATTTCGGGCAATCCGGTCGGCGGATGCGACTCGTCGTGCAAAGGCGGCAGCGGAACCGCCGCCGACCCGTATCAGATCTTCGGCAACGCCAGCTACATCAGCTTCTCGGCCTCCGGAATCAGCGCCGCGAACGCATACATCACCAAGGGGGGTGCCGTGGTCTACACGCCGACGCTCAATTACGCGAACGGCGCCTATTCGTTCCAGTTCCCAGGCCTCAATCTCGGCGTGGTTTACGAAGTGGACTGGCATGTGGTCGATGCGAGCGGTTGTTACTACACCCGTTCCATCTACGTCGTCACCGAGGGCGGCGTGTGCGACTACACCGGCGCACCGACTCCCACGCCGTCGAGAACGCAGACGACCGACGGCTTATCGATGGCACATGCGTGGTCGCTGCAGATCGGCGACACGCTCACGTGGACGAATGCGACCCTGGCGTCGGTGGATGTCAGCGTCATCGATCCCTCGACCGGCCTTCCCGTGACGAGCAAGACTCTCAGTACGGCCGGCACCGATTCCTTCTCCTGGCCCTCGCTGACCAACGGAAAGACCTACAAACTCGACATCCTCACTCACAGCAACCAGAGCTGCCAGCGCGAGGACTTCTACTACGTCACGCAGGTGTGCGCCTCGTTCGGCGGCGGCACCCCGGTATTCGTCTCCCCTGACTTGACGCATACCGGAACCTCGGTCGCCGGCGCGTGGCAGGTCCTCAACGGGCAGTCGATCACCGTCACGGCGTCCAACGTGTCGACCGTGAAGCTGACGGTCACGGACGTCACCACCGGCACGGCGTTCAGCCAAGTCAGCTACACCATGGCCGGCAGCACCGCGACCATCACCTGGCCGTCGACCGGCGTCACCGCAGTGACGAATCACAACTACGAGCTCGACTTCGTGCTGGTCGACGTGAACGGCTGCACCAGCTCGATCTACACGCGGTTCCTGACCCACTACTGCAACTACTCCGGCGGCACGCCGACGATCAGCGCCACGACCACGCTCCGTTTCGGCGGCGCATCGGGCGACGGCACGGGCACCGGAACGACCGGCGGCACTGGCGGCGCCTGGCAGATGGTGTCGAACGTCGACATGGTTACGGTCACCGAGTCGAAACTGGCGACGCTGTACGTCGACTACTTCGACCCGTCGACCGGCAACGCCCTCTCGGGCGTGTCGTCGAAGACCTACACCGGCTCGGGTACGATCAAGTTCTCGAACCCCGCCATCTCCGGCTATAACCGCAAGGTCTATGGAATCAAGCTGACGCTGCAGGATTCGAGCGGCTGCCGGTCGACGTCGTACACCCGCTACGTGTACCAGGTCGCCTGCCTGCTCAAGCCGGAGCAGAGCAATCCCGACACGACGATCATCGGGACGCCGACGAACTACAGCCAGATCAGCGGCGGCAATAACGCGCAGGCGATCACGATCACGAACCTCAGCACGACGCAGTCGATCACCGTCAGCGCCCTTACGATCAACTTCAGCCTTCCCAGCGGCGACGTCGTAACGAAGCTCTACTACAACGCCTTCAACAACTCCGAGAGCGTGCAGAAACAGACCGGCCCGCAGACGATCACGCTGTCGACGCCGCAGGTCATCGCAGCGAACAGCTCGATTACCGTCTATGTGGCGTACAACTACAAACCGTCGACCACCCAGTTGACGTCCGTCTGCGTCACCTACACGACGTCGACGAACACGCCGACCTCGACGACCACGCAATCCTGCAACATCAACTACGCGGCGACCGGCAGCGTGTCGAATCCGACCGGCTGCGACTAAACGAATGCGAGTAACGGAATAGGCATGATGAAAATCAAGAATCGGCTCGTCACCCTCTGGAAGCAGATGCGCCGCGAGCGCGGCTCCGCCCTCCTCGTATCGCTGATGGTCATCGTCGGCCTGAGCATGCTCGGCCTCGGGTTCGTCGCTCTCTCCGAAACGGAGTCCGCGATCTCGACGAACGAGCGGAACCGGGAAGAGGTGTTGTCGCACGCCGAGGCGGCGGCAAACGTCGTCGTCGACTGGTTCCAGAACCCGCAATGGGCGCTCGGAAAACAGTTGATGCCGTCGAACGACCCGACCGTCAACACCGAGCTCGGCGCGATGAAGGCAACGAGGGTGAACAACGACGGAACGACCATCTACAAGCCGTTGTCGTCACAACTGCTCTTCGACCTTCCGTTCAAGCCCGCTGCCACCGATCGCTTCTTCGGAACGCCGGATTACCCGGACATCCTGATCAACAAGGCGACTGCACCGAATTTTCTTGCTACGTTCAATTCGAAGCTGTTCAACGACACCATCGACGGCGGCGAGATCACGGAAATCCGCATCTGGGCACCCCCGATCGTCGGCGGGTCGTTGTCGGGTAACATGTACTACAACGACGGCGCCGCGCGGTATGGCGTCGCGACGATCAAGGTGACGGCCAAGCGTTACGCGCCGGGCGACACGAACAAGACCAGTCCGATCGCCACGCGCGCCGTGCAGCTCGTCGTCACCGAGTTCCCCTTCCCCGGCCCGAACGGCCCGATCCAGTCGAACTCCGCAATCACCACGAACGGCAGCTTCACCGTGTTTTGGGGCCAGGTCAGCGCGCAGAAGCCGCTGAACCTCGTCGGGAAGGAGACGGTACCCGGCCTGCCCTGGGCGGATGCGTGGAACCGCGTGAACTGGGAGTTCGGTTACGACTCCACCTCTCCATGGACGCCGAACACGACATACGCGGTCGGCGACATCGTCCACGCGTCAGCGAATTCGCGGGTGCACGACTCGAAGCTCAAGGACTGGGCCTTTCAGTGCACGACGGGGGGCACGAGCGGCGCCACCGCCGTTTCGGAACCGAGCTGGAACAGCGATCCGACCACCGGACCGACGACCTTCACGGAGTCGACCGGCGTCATCTGGACGCGGGTTCAGCCGCGAAACTGGCCGATGTACGCGGAAGACACCTACGCCAACAAAGACGCGCAGCCGTGGCTCTATCAGATGATCGGCCAGAAATACATCGATCCCTGGGCCGAGGCGCGCACGAGAAGCTATTTCACCGACGCGTCGTGCAACACGACGACTTGCCCCGCGTCCTATGGTGTGACGAACAGCGGGACTCCGACCCAGCCAAGGGGTCCGTACGGCCTCAACCTGTCCGATCTCGATCCGACGACGCTCAATGAACCGTATTACTCCTGGTTCCAGTACCAGACGGTCAATTCCGCGCCGCCCCTCAAGATCGTGGCGTTTCCGCATATCGACTACGATTTCTGGAAGCAGATGGCGCAGGCCGGAGACGGACAGGGCAGCGTCTTTTATTTTGCCTGGGACACCGGTAGCAGCCAGTACTACCGCCTCTCCGATTCGGCCACGAAAAAGGATGCGGCGGAGTGGATGAACTCCTGCACGGGCGTTTCGGGTCAGCTCGGACCCGGCTTCTACTTCTTCGACACGATCGGCGGAAAGAATCCGCAGAACACCCCCAACGCCTCGAGCTACCTGACGAACGCGGTCGACATCAATTCGCAATACGCGAAACCGTGCTACTGCATGAAGGGGTTCATGTACCTCAACGTCAAGCAGTTCGGTTCGACGGGCGTAAACGCCGGCGAACCGAACAAGTACTACAGCTATCCGAGCGAGCCGTACCGCGACGTCGGCTATTACGAGGTCGTCGATGATCCGACCGACCCGAACTACAAGAAAGCGTACAAGACCGATCCCAACACGCACCGTATCATTCCACCGCAAAAAGCCGGCAACGGACATTGGGACTATCAGGAAATCAACAACAACGGAGTCTTCGACATCTACATCGCAAACATCAATCCGAAAGGGACGCTCCAGAAGCCGGACGGGACGGCGCTCCCGAATCCGACCTGGGGCCCCATCTACTGGTATCCCGGGTGCAACGTCGTCGACACGACCACCGCCACCGTGCCGGCCAACCCCTGCTCGGAACCGCATGAGCCGTTCCTGAACATGCTTTATCCGCGCTACGGGTCGACCGATGCTGCCGCCGCGCCGGACCCGGGCGGCAATTTCAGCAACTACGACTGTGCGAGTAAGCCGTGCGTCACGGTCGGATGGGAAGACCCCTCGAACCAGACGCACCGTATGGCGAAGATCGCCACGGACAGCTCCATGACGACGCCCGTGAATTGCACGACGAACTCCGCGAACTGCACGTCGAATTCGTACGATGACGTCGGCCCCCTTGCCAAGCTGCCGAGCGACCCGATTCTCGAGGGCGTGCTTTATATCGAAGGAAGCTACCAGGCACAGGGTAACGCCGAATACTACGGCTCCATCCTCGTGCAGGGCGACTGCTGCGGTACAGGTACGCCGTCCGTCTACTTCGACGAGAGCCTCCTCACCGGCGATTTCAAGAAGAAGTTCCCCAGCTTCCCCCGCGTCTACATCTCGAGCTACTCGACCGAATAAATCCTTGGTAGGGGCCGGCTCTCAGCCGGCCCCGGTGCGGCTGAGAGCCGCACCCTACAACTACAACGACTGCAGAAACGCGATGAGCTGCTGCTTCGCGGCCGGCGTCAGCGCGTTGTACTGGTCGCGCGACGGCGCCGCCTGACCGTCGTGTGCGGCGATCGCCTGGTCGAGCGTGGTCGCACGCCCGTCGTGCAGGTAGCGATTCACGAAGCGCAGGCCCCATAGCGGCTCGGTGCGCATCTCGCTCCTGGTCGAGTCGCCCATCTCCAGTCCGTCGCCGAGGGAGCCCATGTCGTGGAGGAGGAAGTCGGAGTACGGGTGATAGATCTTGTGATCGAGCGCGGCGATCGTGCTCGATCCGGTCGTCAGCGACACCGTGTGGCAGGCGGTGCAGCCGATCGCGGCGAACGTCTGCTCGCCGGCCGCGGTCGCCGTGTTCTGCGGCCCGCGCGCCGGGGCGGCGAGCGCCGTCATGAAGTTGTTGAGGGCGGCCGAGGCGTTGCCGTTGTCATTGAGGCCCGGCGCCGGGTTGAACGCCAGCTCCGCGCAGTTGCCTTGCGGGCAGTTCTCGTTCGGGAAGTCGGGCGTCGTGATCCCCATCTCGTTGACCAGCGCGTCGCCGGCGAACTGGAGGAGTGACGGCACCTGCGCCTTCCACCCGAAGCGGCCCACCGTCTTCATCCCGGCGCGGAGGTTGTCGACCATGTTGACGCGTCCCACCACACCGTCGCCGCGCGCCGCCTCGGCCGCGGCAAGCGAGACGAACGTCGCATCGGGCGTCGCGTCGACCAGCCCGAGGCCGAAGAGCGGAGTGGTGCGGCGCAGCACCACGAGCGTCGCCTGCGCCGGGACGGTCTCCGGCGCGAACGGATGCGTCGAGCCGTTGCGCGGACCGATGGCCCGGCTCTGTTCCAGCGATCCGCCGAGCGCCGTCAACGGATCGTAGGCACCATTGGTGAGCGTCGCGAATCGCGTCACCGTCCGCGGACTGCCGCCGCCGGGAGCCGCGCCGTTGTGGCACGCGCCGCAGGAGTCGTCGTTGAACACCGGCCCGAGCCCCGAAGCCGCATTGAAAGGGCGGCCGAAGACGCCGCGGCCGGTATTGAATGCATTCAGCTCCACGGCCGAGAGGCCCGAAAGCGGAGCGCCGGCGTTCTGCGGCACCGTCTCCGTCGTCGTGGGGCCGCGCACGGCGCGCTGTCTTGCCTGGCCTAGCAAGACCAGCGAGAGGGCAACCGAGAATCCGAGAATGGCAAGTCGTCGCATGTTTCCTCCATTGGGACGGGACGACTCCCATTCCGAGGGACATGCCAGCGCTCGCTAGAGAGGAAGTGCCGGATCGTGAGTCAATTTGACGCGATCGGGCGCGTCAGATGAACGCGCGTAGCGTCAATCAGGAGTTGTGTCGGGTGCGGGTTCGGGTCGCCGCCGGTACTGGTCGCGCGTGTCGACGATCTCTTGCATGACGTCTGCGGCCCGGGCGCCGAGGCAGTGTGAGATCTGGATGAAACTCTGCAGGCTCGGTGTGTTTCCGCCACGCTCGATGACGCCGAGATAATTCGGGTGTAGTCCGGTGACGCTGCCGAGTTGCTGCAGCGACCATCCTTTCTGTACGCGAAGACGCTTCACGATCAGACCGAAAGAGATCGCGTCCAAGTCGCGCTTCGCTCCCCTCTTCTCCGGCACGTGTCGATTCTATCCTAATAAGCCAAGGATTGAATGATGATAGTGCATAGCCGTCGGTGACAATCCATGGGTTAAACTTATCCACATTCGAAGTTCGTACAGCCACGGCTCGGGTGCTTCAATCTAATCCATGGAGTGAAACTTCTTACGGAGACAGGAAGATATCCACGCCTTGGAGGAGATTGGAAACGAAGAGATCGAATCGAGCAAAGCCATGGATTACATTCGTCACACTTCTCGGGAACTGTTCTAATCCATGGAATAACACGCAAAAGCCATGGATGGATTCATCTAATCCAAGGATGTTCGAAGCTCGAAATGAGTGCGCCAAATTTACTCCGCTCGTCACTATGTTAACTCCATGGATGTCATAGCGCAGCTATTGAAGCGCACTGCCAACTCCATGGATGATTCAGCGTACGCGTGCGTTAGAAGGCTTCACTCCATGCGGAGAGGTCAATACTCCGGCAGTACGATGTCGTCACGCAAGCCCCGGCCGGCGAGAAGATCGGCTATCCATCCGATCGCCATCAGACGGAAAAAGGCGTTCCGCATGACGATCGAGAGCTTCGACGGTGGGGCGAATGAGCGGGCGAATCGAAGCGCGGCTCGTTGTTTCTCCGCCACGAACGGCCGGAAGAGGTCGCGGTAGCGTACGAACGCGCGCTGGTAGTCGCCGCCGGCCCGGTGTAGCTCTCCGGCGAGGATGTACGCCGCCACGATCGCCAGCCCCGAGCCTTCGCCCGCGAGGAGCGAGACGCACGACGCCGCGTCGCCCACCAGCGCCACCCGGCCTCCCGCGCACCACTCCTCCGCCGGCATCCGGATCTGACTGACGCGGTCGAAGTAGAGCTCCGGGGCCTGGTCGAGCGCGTCGAGAATCGCGCCCGATTCCCACCCGCTGCCGCCGAACCGCCGGCGCAGCAGCGCCTTCTGCTCGTCGATGTTTTGCGGGAACGCCGGATCGCGATCGGCGAACGTGAAAAGGAACATCGTCCGGTCATCGCGCATCGAGAATCGGTTCACCTGTTGACCGACCTCCGTGTACATGAGGTAGACCAACTCCTCGCGGGGGCGGTATCCCTGGACCGAGAATGCCGCGACCTTGAAGCCGAGGTAGACCTCGAAGCGGTCGTCCGGCCCGAAGATCAGACGCCGGACGTTCGAGTGCAGTCCGTCGGCACCGATGATGATGTCGAACCGCCGTTCGCCGCCGCGCGCGAGTTGCACGGTGACGCCGTTCGCATCCTGCTCGAGCTTTTCGATCGTGTCACCGAAGAGCGTCTCGATCTTCGGTTCGACATCGCGAAAGATGATTTGCGAGAGGTCACCGCGCGGAACGCTCGTGTAGCGGTTTTGCGCGATTCGCGCGAACGCCTCGACCGGGAAGCCGGAAACGCGCCGTCCGTCGCGACCGACGACCCGGACCTCGCGGACCATGTACCCCTTGCGGCGAATCTCCGGGATGAGTCCCATCCGGTCGGCGATCTCGAATCCCGCGCCCCAGAAATCGACGACGTAGCCGCCTGTGCGAAGCTCCTGCGCCCGCTCGACGATCGTCACCTCGGCGCCGTATCGCACCAGCCACCACGCCAGCGCCGGCCCCGCGACTCCCGCGCCCGAGACGAGAACTTTCATCGCTGCGTGTAGAACCCCTTCTGCCCGTCCACGCGGTAGTTGTCGACGGCGTCGAGGCCGCGGAACGACATCATCCACTCGACGAACCACTCGGCATCCTTCAGCCGATGCCCCTTCTCGATGAGAAGGACGGTGACGTCATTGGCGAGGAACGGCCCTCCCCGGACGAATGACTCGAACCGCGCCGGTTTGACGCTCTCGAAGGTGGCTCGATCGACGACGATGTACGCTCCCGCCAGCGCAGCCTTCCGGAGTGCCACGAGCGCGTCTCCCCTGCACTCCTGATAGTGGCGGTTCTTCTCCGGCTGGATCGACGCGGCGCTCCAGATCCGCTGTTCGCGTTCGTGAATGGGAGCGACGTCGACAAAGGAGCAGAACCGCTGCCGTCGCATGAAGATGTGCCGCAATGCTCCGGTTGCGTCATCCGAATGACCGACGTGTGCCGGGTTTCTCGACGGCCCGGCAATGAGGTACGCATCGGTCGCCACGATGCTCGCCAGCCGGACGAGCCCCGCGGAGCGTAGCGCGGCGACGGTCGCGGGATCGTTCGTGATCACCACGTCCGCCGTGCCGTGCTTCGCCTCATCGAGAAGCGCCGGTGCCGCGAGTGGCACCACGTTGACTTGCGCGTGGCTCTGCACGCGGAACACGGAGCCGAGGTGCGAAGCGAGAGGAGCGATCTCCGGGGCGGTGACCACGCGGACCGGAAGCCGCGGTTCAGGCTTCTTCGCACAGGCCGCCGTGAGCACGACGGTCGCGATGACGAAGAGCTGCCGAACCGGATGGGATCTCATTCGAAGAGCTCGAGGTCGCGATCGGGATCGCGGCGGCTGCGCCGCATCCGTACACGCAGGATGTCCGACGGGCTGAGAAAACCGACCACCTTGCGCGAGACGGCGTCGTCGATCACGGGGCAGCGATCCACGCCGTGCACTTCCATTTGCTCCACCGTATCGATGACGTTGTCCATCGCCGTCGCGACGAGCTTCGGCTCCTCGGCGACCTCGCGCACGAGCCGCGGCGCCCCCTCCTCGGTGAGACCGCGCGCCAGCGTCTCCCGGCTGAGGACACCGATGAGGCTCCCCTCGTCGTCGACCACCGGATAGACGCGGTGCGACGCCGGGAGACCGGCACGACTGGCGTCGCCGAGGGTCATCGAGCCGGAGATCGTCATCGGTCCGGGCGTCATCGCGTCGCCGATCCGGACGCGCGAGAGCGGATCGCCGGAGTCGTGCGACTCGACGTACCCCTCGTCCAGCATCTGCTGCTCCACGATGCTGAATTTCGAGATGCGGCGCGAGATGCCGATCGAAAGCGTGACGCCGAGCATGAGCGGCAACACCAGGTCGTAGTCGCGCGTCAGCTCGATCACGATGATGATCGCGGCCATCGGACTGCGCAGCAGGCCCGCGAAGAACGAGCCCATGCCGAGGATCGCGTACGCCTTCGGATCGATGCGCGCGCCGGGAAACATCGCCTGCAGCGAATGGCCGGTACACGCCCCGAGGGCCGTTCCGATGAAGAGCGACGGCGCGAAGCTGCCGCCGAGAACGCCGCCGCTGATCGCGATGACGTACGCGATCGTCTTGAGGCCGAACGCGAGGCCGGTGTCCTCGATCGTTCCTCCGCCATGGAGCCAGAACGAGATTGAGTCGTAACCGACGCCGAGGATCGACGGCGCGATGAGACCGGCGCCGCCGATGAGCAGCCCCGCCAGCGCCGCGCGCCAGACCATGGACGGCATCGCGTTCGCCCAGACGCGTTTCAGGCGGTGCGTCCAGGCGATCGCGAATCCCGAGACGATTCCGGCGACGACACCGACCACCGCGAAGCCGACGAGCTCACGGCCGTCGTGCCACGTCGAGAACGGCGCCACGAGAAGCGCGCGTCCGCCGAGGAGGAGACGCTCCACGACCGCCGCGGCGACGCCGCCGAGGAGGATGCCGGCCAGGAGGCCGCGGTCGCCGGTGCCCGCGATCTCTTCGAGCGCGAAGACGACTCCTGTGATCGGCGCGTTGAAGATCGCGGCGATGCCGGCCGCGACGCCGACCGGAATCATGGCGCGGATGACACGCTCCGGAAGCCGCAGCAGCCGCGCGATCGCCGCCGAAAAGCCGCTCGTAATCACGACGATCGGCCCCTCGGGGCCGAGGGGCGCGCCGGCGCCGAGCGAGAGCGGCGTCGCGATGAACGTGGCGCTGACGCTACGCGGGCCGAGGAGCTTGGGGTTGTCCATGAACGCCATGCGGACGCGCGCGAGGTTTGCGCCGACCGCGCGCGGCGCAAACTTGCGAATGCCGATCGCGATGATCGCGAACCCGATCGCCGGCGTCACGATCACGAGCGGAACGCGAATCATCGCCTCGCGATCGAGCGCCGCTCCGATCATCGTCTCGCGCGCCCACTCGACGTACTTCTCGAACACGACGGCAAGCACGCCGCAGAACGCGCCGGTCAGCGTGAGCGTGACGATGAGGAAGCGCCTCGCCAGGAGCCGGATCTGCGAGACGAACGTCTCGAGCGCACTGCCCGCCGTCATCGTTTCTTTCGCGGCACGTCGTCGTCGAACATCATCGCCGCCGGCTCGCCGCCGGCTCCCATCCTGGAGACGATCGCGTCGAGAATCCGCTCGAGGGTTTCGGAATCCTGCGCGGAAAGCTCCTGGAGCGCTTCCGCGAGCCGTAACTGTGCCACCGTCGCGGGCGCTTTCCGGTGCAGGGTCCGGCCGCGCGCCGTCAGCGACAGTTCGGCCCGCCTGGCGTCCTCCTCGGCGCGCTCGCTTGAGACGAGCCCGCGCTCGATCAAACGTGCGGTCACCGCCGAGACCGTGCTCTGCGTCGTCTGCGTCGCCTCCGCCAGCTCGTTCACGCTCATCGGCCGCCCCTGCTCGCCCAGGACCTTGATCACGAAGAGCTGCGCCCCGGTCAGATTCAGGCTTCCCGCCGTCCGGTGCGAACTGCGCAGCGACTGCACGATTCTGCGGAAGCTGTCCATCAGCTTCCGCACGGCGGCATCACGCTCCATGGCGGGAGCGTACGCGAAAACATCGATATCGATCAAATGGAGAGTGGCCAGTTGCCGGTTGCCGGTTGCCGGTTGCCAGAGGGACGCGGCGCTGAAAGCCGCGGAGCGGCGATATCTCGGTAGCCCAAGGCGTGAGCCTTGGGAATCCGGATCGCTTCAAACATGTGAGCCGCGGAGCGGCGACATTCGCCCGATGTCTGGCAAAATGTCGCCGCTCCGCGGCTCACGCGATTTTGGCGCGTTATCCCAAGGCTGACGCCTTGGGCTATCGAGATACCGCCGCTCCGCGGCTATCGATGCGATATCGATCAAATCGCGTCGAAGTCGCGAACGCGCGCTTTCAGATCGTCGAAGTCGTCTTTGACGTCGTCATAGAAGCCGTCCTCGACGTCTTCGAGCATCCTCTTGTACCTCGACGCGAGGCGGCGCGCATTGATCTCGGTCTCGATGAACTCCGCCGCGTAGTCGTACTCGCGCGCGAGCTCCTCGGCAGACTCGGTCATCCAGGTCGGCTTGAACAAGCCCGCGCGCACGCGCCGGGCGGTGCGGCGGAGCTGAGACGGCCCCGGAAGGTCGCCCAGACGCTCGTCCGGCTCGCGCATCGTGCGATAGCGCGCGCTCAGGACATCCATCTTGTGCTTGATGGCCGCGACCATGGCGAGCGCCTCTTCTCGCGTCACCTCGGGCTCCGAGGTCAGCTCTTCTTCCATGTGGATACTCTACGCCAGACGCGGGACGGCTTACTTCGCGGAGGTGAGGACGACGTGGGCGCGGCGGTTCTT
>DASYSN010000574.1:0-4070 GCA_036003305.1 Thermoanaerobaculia bacterium | reverse complement strand
TGCATCACGATGACCAGCGGCAACTCGGCATCATCCCCGGCGCCGCTCGGGACGTTCTTTACGTACTCGAGCACCGCGGGATTCTAACGAGTAACGAGTCACGATGAACGATACGGGACTACTCCCGCGATCGTCGCGGTTCACGTATTATTACAAGCTCACGCGAAAGTTGATCCCCCGAGGTGACCCTTGCACATCAATGATTTGCTGAAGATTGCCGCTGAACGCCGCGCGTCGGACCTTCACATCAAAGTCGGCTCCCATCCCGTGATCCGCGTCGACGGCGAGCTGGTTCCGCTCGTCGAGCTCAAGCGGCTCATGCAGGAAGACACGATCGCGATGGCGTTCTCGATCATGTCTTCGCGCCAGAAGGAAAAGTTCAAGAACAACTACGAGATCGACATCGCGTACTCGGTCCCGGGCCTCGGACGCTTCCGCTGCAACATCTTCCAGCAACGCGGCACCGTCGGCATGGTCCTTCGCGTCATCCCCGTGAAGATTCTCTCCATCCGGGAGCTCATGCTTCCAGTGGTCCTCGAGAAGATCGCCGAGGAGCGGCGTGGCCTGATCCTCTGCACCGGCACCACCGGTTCGGGCAAGTCGACCACGCTCGCGGCGATGCTCGACTACATCAACGCCCATCGCACCGAGCACATCATGACGGTCGAGGACCCGATCGAGTTCCTTCACCGCGACAAGAAATCGATCGTGAACCAGCGCGAGGTCGAGGTCGACACCAAGTCGTTCTCGCAGGCGCTCCGCAGCGCGCTGCGTCAGGATCCCGACGTCATCCTGGTCGGCGAAATGCGCGACTACGAGACGATCGAGACGGCGCTCACTGCGGCGGAGACGGGCCACCTCGTCCTCTCCACGCTCCACACGATGGACGCGACCGAGACGGTGAACCGCATCATCTCGGTCTTTCCGCCACACCAGCAGAAGCAGATCCGGTTGCAGCTCGCGGCGGTGCTCAAGGCGGTCATCTCGCTTCGCCTGCTCCCGCGCGCCGACGGCCTGGGCCGCGTTCCGGCGGCCGAGGTACTCATCTCGACCGCGTACATCCGTGATTGCATCGAGAACAAAGAGAAGACGAAGCTGATCAAGGACGCCATCTCGCAGGGCACCTCGCAGTACGGCATGCAGACGTTCGATCAGTCGCTCTACCTGCTGTACAAGAACGGCCTCATCACCCTCGACGAGGCGCTCCGGCGCGCGTCGAATCCGGACGAGTTCCGTCTCAAGCTGCAGGGCATCCAGTCGACGTCCGACATGTCGCGCGAGGAGATGGAGTCGAAGCTGTCGGTCAGCAGCGGCAGCGATTCCGATCCGTTCGCCGACGAGTCGCCGTTCGACTTCTCGAATTCGCTCTAGTGACCGACGCGTACACGAGCGCGCTTCGCATCCTGCAGTACCGCTTCAACTCCGAGCACGAGTTGCGGCGGAAGCTCGCCGCGAAGCGCTTCGAGCACGCGGAGATCGACGCGGCCATCGAGCGGCTGCGCAACGAGAAGTGGATCGACGATGAGCGCTTCGCCGAGGCGTACGCGCGTACGCGCGCGGCGAAGAAGATCGGTCCGGGCAGGATCAAACGCGAGCTGTCGGCGGCCGGCGTCGACCGCGGGACCGCCGATCGCGCCCTCGCCGCGAATCGGGACGACGAGCGGACCGGCAGCGACCTCGCCGCCATATTGGAGAAGCGGCGCCGCATCCTGGTCCGCCGTCATGGTGAAGAGTTCGTCCGATCGGCCGCAGGAAGGAGCCGTCTCGCCGGCTATTTGATCCAGCAGGGCTACCCAAGCGACCGAGTCCGCGAACTGCTTCAACGCAACGGCGACGACGGCGTAGAGGGTGACGATAGAATCTCGGTGCAGGAGACTGAATGAAAGTAATTGCCCGACTTTTGTGCATTTCTTCGCTCGTTGCCATCCCGCTTTTCGCCCAGCAATCCAACCCGCCCCGTGAGCGCGTCCGGAAAACCGCCCCGCCGACCACTCCTTCCAATGCCCAGCCCGCAACCGAACAGCCGCCGCAGACGCGCCCGGAACCGGAAGCGATGCCGAGCGAGCGGCGCCCCGAGCAGCAGCGTCCTGCCGCCGAGTCGCCGGCGGACGGCGCGGCCGGATCGCGGAATTTCAAGTTCGACATGGCCGAGCATCCGCCCGTCGTCACGCACCACACCACCGAGATCGGCGGGCGCTCGATCAGCTACACCGCCACGACCGGCCGGCTCCCGATCAAGGACGCCGAAGGGAAGACCGAGGCGGAGATGTTCTACGTCGCGTACACGGTCGACGGCGCCGCGCCGCACCGCCGTCCGCTGACCTTCGCCTTCAACGGAGGCCCCGGTTCCGCGTCGCTCTGGCTGCACATGGGCGCCCTCGGACCGCGCAAGGTGGCGATCGAGCCGGAGGGTTGGATCCCGCCGGCGCCGTATCACCTGGTCGACAACAACTACTCGCCGCTCGACGTGACCGATCTCGTGCTCGTCGACGCCATCGGCACCGGCTTCAGCCGCCCGGCCGACGCCGCCGCCGGCCGCAAGTTCTGGAACGTGCAGGGCGACATCGAGGCGTTCGGTGAGTTCATCCGCCTCTACATCAGCCGTAACGAGCGCTGGTCATCGCCGCTCTACCTTCTCGGTGAGAGCTACGGCACGACGCGTTCGGCCGGCATCGCCGGCTACCTCGTCGATCGCGGCATCAACTTCACCGGAATCATGCTGCTCTCCGAGGTGCTGAATTTCGAGACGCTCTCCTTCGCGGCGACGAACGACGTCCCGTACCCGCTGATCCTCCCGAGCTTCACGATGATCGCGGCGTACCACCATAAGCTCCCGCCGGAGCTTTCGCAGGACCTCGAGAAGACGCGTGCAGACGTAACGCAGTGGGCGCTCGGCCCGTACTGGGCGGCACTCAACAAAGGCACCTCGCTGACGCCGGCTGAGCGCGACCAGATCGCGACGCAGCTGGCGCGCTACACCGGCCTGCCGAAGCAGATCGTCATGCTGGCGAACCTCCGGATCGATGTGCAGACGTTCACTCACTGGCTGCTTGCCGACCAGGGACTCCGCGTTGGTCGCCTCGACGGCCGTTACGCCGATCCCGATCCGAATGGCTGGAACAACCCCGGCTTCGCCGATCCGACCAGCTCCGAGACGACCGGCCCGTTCACTTCGACGTTCAACGACTACGTACGCCGCGAGCTCGGGTACAAGGTCGACATGCCGTACAACGTGTCGGCGCGCGACGGCGAAGGATTCAATTGGTCGTGGTCCGCTCCGCAGGGCGGCCAGCAGCGCGGCGGCTTCCAGATGGGCTATCCCGACACCGCCTCCGCGCTCCGTTCGGCGATGGTCAAGAACCGCCACCTGAAGGTGCTGGTGATGGAGGGCTACTACGACCTCGCCACGCCTTTCGCCGCCGCCAACTACACGATGGACCACATGGACCTGCCGCCCGACTACGTGAAGAACATCTCATACGCCACGTACGCCTCCGGCCACATGGTCTACCTGGAACACAAGTCGCTCGAGAAGTTCAAGCACGACGTCGCGAACTTCATCGACTCGACGATGCCGAAGTAGCGACATGCTCATTGCTGCCGTGGCGGTCGCCGCGTGGCGGCTGCCGCGCAAGCCCCAGCCCCCTCATCCGCCTTCGGCACCTTCTCCCCCGTCACCGGGGGAGAAGGGCACTCGAATGACACATCTCGCAAGCCCCCTGTTCGAGCGTCCTTCTCCCCCGTCACCGGGGGAGAAGGGTCTCGAATTGATAGATCTCGCGAGACCTTTTCAATCGAGCGTCCTTCTCCCCTCGTGAGAGGGGAGAAGGTGCCGAAGGCGGATGAGGGGTTCGTGTTCCCGCCTACTGCGTCGTCGTTGCAGTCGCCGGCGGGGTCCGCGTCAACGTGATTCCGTACTTTTTCGCCATGTAATCCTCGACCTGCGTCCGTTCGGCGTCGGTCAGCGTGCGGCCGTAGACGATCACCTCGGCGATGTCGCCGTTCCAGTACTCCGAGTACGACGTGCCGGTGCCGCCGAGGTACATGTTGGGCAGCGAGTCTTCCGGCTT
>DASYSN010000573.1:0-2061 GCA_036003305.1 Thermoanaerobaculia bacterium | reverse complement strand
TACAACGAGGCTCCGTTCGCCAAGCGAGTCGCCCAGCACCTCGGCACGGATCACACGGAGCTGACCATGTCGGAGCAGGACGTGCTCGACGTCATCCCGAAGCTGCCGGCCATGTACGACGAGCCGTTCGCCGACTCGTCGCAGATGCCGACGCACCTCGTGGCGATGCTCGCGCGGAGGTCCGTCACGGTCACGCTCTCGGGCGACGGCGGGGACGAGTTGTTCGGCGGGTATGCGCGCTACTTCATCGGCCAGCGGTTGTTGCGAGCGTTGCGGTTCCTGCCGGCTTTCGCGCGGCCGGCCGCGGGCCGTGCCCTCTCCGCGATGACGCCGCGCGCGCTCGCGACGCGAAAGATTGGCCAGCGGATCGAAAAGGTCGCGCGGACGCTGAGGGCCAACGATCCCGACGAGATGTACTTCGAGCTCGTCTCGCATTGGCGCGACGGCGTCGTCCTCGACGCTCCTCCCGCCGAAGCGCCGGTCACGAATCGCGCCGAATGGCCCGCGCTGCTCGATCCCATCGAGCGGATGATGTACTTCGACCAGATCTCGTACCTGCCCGACGACATCCTGACGAAGGTCGACCGCGCGAGCATGGCGGTCTCGCTCGAATCCCGCGAGCCGCTCCTCGACTACCGACTCGTCGAATTCGCGTGGCGCCTTCCGCCGTCGATGAAGGTACGGCACGGAAAGGGGAAGCTGCTCCTCCGCCGCGTCCTCGATCGATATGTCCCCGAGTCGCTGATCGATCGCCCGAAGATGGGCTTCGGCATCCCCCTCGGAGCGTGGCTCCGCGCCCCGCTCCGCGACTGGGCCGAATCGCTGCTCGATCCCTCAGCGATCACCGAATACGGCCTCCTCGACCCCGCTCCGATCCGCGCCAAGTGGAACGAACATCTCGCCGGCCGCAACGACTGGAGCTTCTACCTCTGGGGCGTCCTCATGCTCCAGTCGTGGCTCGCTGCGATTGAGCCGCGGAGCGGCGAGATATAGGTAGCCCAACGCGTCAGCGTTGGGGAAAAGGGCGTCGATAGAGTGAGCCGCGGAGTGGCGACATATTTCGCACGGTTGGGATGTCGCCGCTCCGCGGCTCACATTTGAAACCTGCCGGAGGTCCCAAGGCTGACGCCCTTGGGCTACCGATGTTTCGCCGCTCCGCGGCTTCCAGTCGTGGCTCGCAGCCGGCTGAGGAGGTACTTGATCGCCGTGCGCGCGAAGTTCACGACGCCGCCGCTTTCGAGGTACGAGGCGGCGAGGATTCGGTAGAGGCGGGCGTAGGCGCGGGGGCGAAGGGCGGGGTTCGCGGATGCGAAGGCTTTTTCGAACGCGAGCAGCATGCCGCGCTCCATCCGCACGATGTCGTCGTGACGGCCGGAGCCGTGCTTTCGGTAGCGGACGAGCGGCTCCGGTACATGGGCGACGCGATGTCGCGTGGCGACGCGGTAGATGAAGTCCCAGTCTTCCGAGGCGGGAAGGGAGGCGTCGAAGCCGCCGGCTTCTTCTGCCACGCGCTTCGGCACGACGACGGTGCTGCCGGGGCCGTGGATGACGTCGGGCTCGAGGAGTAGCAGCGCGTTCGCGACGTCTCCGTCGATGCGCGGCAGTTGAATCGCCGTTCCGAACTCGAGCCCGCAGTGCACGAGGCCGACCGAATCGGTGAAGAGCGGCATTTGCAACTCCAGCTTCCGAGGGAGCCAGACGTCGTCGGCGTCGAGGAAGGCGATGTACTCGCCGCGTGCTGCCGCGATTCCGCTGTTCCGCGCGACGGCGACTCCCGCGTTCTTCTGCCGCAGCACGTGGATCCGGTCGCCGTACGTCGCCAGCACGTGCGGCGTGTCGTCGGTCGAGCCGTCGTCGACGACGATCACTTCGAGCGGCGGGAGCGTCTGCCCGAGCGCGCTGTCGATCGCCTCGCCGAGGTAGCGCGCGTAGTTGTAGCTCGGGATGATGACGGAGACGCTCTTCATTGTTGCGCCATCCTCGCCATGTGCCGCGGCTTCAGCGCGAAGAGGTCTTCCTGCTCGTGCGATTCGTTCACGTCGACGGCCGTGAACCGGCGTC
>DASYSN010000572.1:0-10603 GCA_036003305.1 Thermoanaerobaculia bacterium | reverse complement strand
TGTGTCGCTTGGTATCACGGTGGCTTCAAACGGTTGCTCGTCGTCGGGCAACACGAACGTCGCGGTGAATGCGAATCCGGCGACCCCGTCAATCACCGCCGGTGGTCCGACCACCTTCTGCGCCGGCGGCAGCGTCACACTGTCGGCGCCCGCGGCGTCCGGCTATCTGTGGTCCACCGGCGCGACGACGCAATCGATCGTCGTTTCGGCGAGCGGCACGTTCTCGGTCACGGTGACGAATGCGAGCGGTTGCACCAGCGCGCAGTCGGCGCCGGTCACCGTCACGGTCAACCCGTCGACGACGATCACGCAGCCGCCCGCGAGCATCTCGATTCCGAAGAACACGACGACGACGCTGTCGGTCACCGCGACCGGCACCGGTACGCTGACCTACCAGTGGTACAACCCGACGACGGCGAACAACACCGATACGTCGCATAAAGTCGGCACCAACTCGCCGACCTTCACGACGCCGAAGCTCGGCGCCGGAGCTCATTACTACTACGTCGTCGTGACCGGTACGTGCGGCACGGCGCGGAGCCCCATCGCGACAGTGACGGCGAATTGATCCTCTTCGTGGGGCGCGGGCTTTCCAGCCCGCGCCCCACGTCCGTCATCCTGAGCCGCGTAGACGGCGAAGGATCTCAGCGCGGGCTGACGCTCGCAGCGGCGCGCGACGATTCTCGGAAGTAGTAGTTCGATATCCCGCGCTTGCGCCGCCGCCACCGAAGCTGCCGCCGCCGGAAATTGCGAAGAATTCGGGTGCACGCGCCCTAAGGGATCCGCGATGCGCTGCAGGTGGCTCGTACTGGAAATTCGCGCTCAGCCGCCGTAGGCGGCGTCAGATCCGTAGCCCCCGCCTTCAGGCGGGGGAACGACCGTTACAAAGGTGCGAGCCCGCGAAGCGGGCGACAGGTGCCGCCCGCTACGCGGGCTCACGTCCTGTGCGCGAACACCCCCCCTGAAGGCGGGGGCTGAGGATCAGTCGCCGCCTACGGCGGCTTGAAAGCTCGCGGGATGAAGTAGTAGTTCAAAATTCGCGGCACAAGCCACTTGCGGCGCATCTGGAGATCCTTCGCCGCGCTACGCCGGCTCAGGATGACGGAATTGTTCAGACCTTCCCGTACGGGTTGACGACCACCCGCTCCATGTGGCGCTCCGGCGCTGCGAGGTCGGTGAAGCCGAACTGGCGATAGAGGCCATGCGCGTCGCGGGTGACGAGCGACCAGCGCCGGAGTCCCTGCAGCTCAGGATGGTCGGAAATGGCGGCCATCAGCAGCTTCGAGACGCCGCGACCGCGGTGCTCCGGCAGGACGAAGACGTCGCCGAGGTAAGCGAAGACGGCGAAATCGGTCACGACGCGGGCGAAACCGACCTGTTGCCGTTCGTCATACGCACCGAAACAGAGCGAATGCTCGATGGCGCGAACGAGAAGCGGTTTCGGGATGTTCTTGGTCCAGTACGCCTCGCGCGAGAGAAACCGGTGGATCAAATCGATGTCCAGTCTCGCCTTGTCGGTGTCGATGGTGTACATGGAGCGGAGTATATGAAGCAGATCGTCGATGAGTCCCTTCTGGCGTTGGCGCACGAGCGCGCCGTCGAATACCTCCGCATGATTCCGGAGCGCGCCGTCGCGCCGCAGATGACGCGCGCCGAGCTACTCGAGGCGCTCGACGTCCCCCTTCGCGACGAGGGCGAGGATCCGGCGAGCGTCATCAATTCGCTCGCGCGCACGGCGGAGCGCGGTACTTTGGCCACCACGAGCCCGCGCTTCTTCGGCTTCGTCATCGGCGGGTCGCTGCCGGTCACCGTCGCCGCCGACTGGCTCACGACCGCGTGGGACCAGAACTCCGGCTTGTACGCAGCCGCGCCGGTCTCCTCGGTCGTCGAGGACGTGGCGCACCAGTGGCTGCTCGACCTCTTCGACCTGCCGCGCGAGTCGAGCATCGGCTTCGTCACCGGTTGTCAGATGGCGAACTACACGGCGCTCGCCGCCGCGCGCCACGCGGTGCTGCGCCGCGTCGGTTGGAACGTGGAGGAGGGTGGCCTCTACGATGCGCCGCGAGTGAATCTCGTCGTCTCCGCCGAGGCGCACGTGACGATCCACACGGCGATGAGGTACCTCGGGTTCGGCATTCGCAACCTGCGCGAGGTGCCGACCGACGAGCAGGGACGGATGCGCGCGGACGCACTTCGCGAGCTCGTCGCCACCCTCGACGGGCCGACGATCGTCTGCGCGCAGGCGGGCAACGTGAACACCGGCGCCATCGACCCGTTGCGCGAAATCGCGGCGATTGCGCACGAGAGAAACGCGTGGGTGCACGTCGACGGAGCCTTCGGCCTTTGGGGCCGTGCATCACGCAGGTACCGTGCGCTCCTCGACGGCGTGGAGCTGTGCGACTCGTGGGCGACCGACGCGCACAAGTGGCTCAACGTGCCATTCGACAACGGCATCGTGATCGTCCGCGACTCCGCCTCGCACCGCGCCTCGATGACGGTCACCGCCGCGTACCTGGAGCAGACGACGGGCGTCGAGCGCGACCAGGTCGACTGGAATCCGGAGTTCTCGCGCCGCGGCCGCGGCATCACGGTCTACGCCGCGCTCCGCTCCCTCGGACGCCGCGGCGTCGAAGACCTCGTCGACCGCCTCTGCGCTCGCGCGAAGCAGTTCGAGACGATCCTCCGCGCCGACTCGCGCGTCGAGATCCTGAACGACGTCGTCCTCAACCAGGTCCTCGTCCGCTTCAAAGGGAACGACGAGGCAACCCGCGAAACGGTCGCGCGCGTCCAGCGCGACGGCACGCTCTGGCTCGCCGGAACGACGTGGCACGGCATGGCCGCCATGCGCATCTCGGTCTCGAACTGGGCGACGAGCGAAGAGGACGTCGATCGATCCGCCGCCGCGATCCTGCGGTCGATTCCGTAGCTACTCGCGCCAGGCGCACGCCAGGAAGACGGCGCGGGCGAGCTCGGAGATCTCGTCGGTCTTGCGGACGACGTTGACGGCGTCGTCGAACGTGCGGTCGGAGCTGGTCATCACGACTACGTTGGCGAGGTTGGGGCCGATCTCCTCGCGAAGATAGGTGAGGACGCCGAAGCCGCTGTGGCGCGGGAGGTCGGCGTCGATGACGATCGCGGAGTAGTCGTCGTTCTCCAGCTTTTCGATCGCTTCCCACCCGTCGGTGGCGTGCTCGGTGCGGATCTGCTTCGATTCGCCCTCGCGCTCGATGGCGCTGGCGATCACCGGATTGTCTTCGACGAGAAGGATTTTCATGCTTGCCTTGCCCCCACGCTACCGGGGTGCAAGAAGCGTGGCAAGCTGAACTGGAACTATCCCAACACGCGCTTCACGCGCGCGAGCAACACGCTGTTCTTCACCGGCTTGCGGATGAAGTCGATCGCGCCGATGTCGAACGCGCGAACCTCTGGCTCTTCGCCCGGCAGTCCCGAGATGAAGATGGTCGGGACGTCGAACCCTTTCTCACGCAGCGCTTCGAGAACCTTGTGGCCGTCGATGAACGGCAGGTCGATGTCGAGCAGCATGAGGTCGATCCTGTCGCGGCCGAACGCCATCAGCGCCTCGGCGCCGTCGATCGCGGACACGACGTTGTATCCGGCGGAACGGAGGACGGCGTTCGTCAGCTCGCGATTGAGGGCGTTGTCCTCGACGACGAGCACGGTCTTGCGGGCGTCGGCCGCTCCGCTGTCCGGCTGCTGCGAAGGGGCGCGCTTCGCGCGGAGCTGCGCGATCTGCTGCTGGAGCGCCCGCGTCTCGGCGTCGGGCTCGACGCCGAGCTCCCGCTTGAGCGTCCGCGCGCAGGAGTCGTACTGCTGCAGCGCCGCCGCGAGGTCGCCGCTCTGCATGTAGAGCCGCATGAGCGTGCGGCACATCGCCTCCTGGATCGGATCGATGCGGAGCGCGCTCTGCGCCGTCGAGATGGCGTCATCGACGCCGTCGCGCTTCGACTGCAGCTCGATCAGATACGAATGCGCGCGCAGAGCCGCGCGCCGCAAGCGATCGCGCTCGCCGAGGACCCACTGGTCGAAGCGCTCCTCGGTGATCGTGAATCCGTCGAGGAAGTCGCCGCGGTACAGCGTGACGGCGCGCGCGAGCGCGTCTTCCGTTCCGGTCGCGAGCAGCGCCTCGAACTCCGCGACGTCGGCGACGATGACGGAACCGTCGACGCCGAGGAAGTCCGACTCTTCGACGAGGAGCTTCTCTTCGGGAGAGATCGTCGAGAGCTCCTTGCGCAGCGTCGACAGCAGCTGCCGCAGACTCTGGCGCGCCTGCTCCGGACCGGTGCTGCTCCACAGCAGGTTGGCCATCTTGTCGCGCGACACGCGCTGCGACGGCTTGACGGCGAGGTAGGCCAGTAGCGCCTGCGATTTTTTCGCAGAGAGTGTGACGAGGGCCGCGGAGTCGTCGTGGATCTGGTAATCGCCCAGCAGTTGAAGGCGGAGCTGTGTCATACGAGAGAGGTCCGATTATTACAGCTTTGTGCAATCCTTCGCAGCATGAGTGAGATCGCGCCCATCCCGGTCGACGAGAAGCTCCGGGCGAACATTGTGTCGCAGGACTGGCAGGGCCTCCGCGACACGCTCGTGGAACTCCACCCGTCGGACGTCGCCGATCTCGTCAAAGCGCTGCCGGCCGAGGAGGAGGCGTTCGTCTTTCGTCTCCTGCCGAAGGACGAAGCCGGCGAGGTTTTCTCGTACCTCCCGCCGGATCACCAGGAAGACCTGATCGCGTCGCTCACGAACGAGCAGGTGCGGACGGTCCTCGGTTCGATGAGTCCCGACGACCGCACGCGTCTCCTGGAGGAGATGCCGGCGGTCGTGACGCGGCGTCTCATCGCGGCGCTCACCCCCGAGGACCTGAAGAACGCGCGGTGGCTCCTCGGCTACCCGGAGGATTCGGCCGGCCGTTACATGACGCCGCGGTACGTGACGATCCGGCCGGAGATGACGGCGGCCGAAGCGCTCGCGCACATCCGGCAGACCGGCCAGAAGGCGGAGACGGTCAACGTCGTCTACATCCTCGACGACCGCGGCGTGCTGCTCGAGGACATCCGCCTCAGCTCCCTCGTGCTTGCCGATCCGATGACGAAGGTGACCGACATCGACGATCCGCCGCTCGTCTGCGTCGTGGCGACGGACGATCGCGAAGAGGTGCTGAAGCACTTCGAAAAGTACGACCGCGTTGCATTGCCGGTGACCGATTCGGACGGCCACATGCTCGGCATCATCACGGTCGACGACGTGCTCGACGTCGCGGAGCAGGAAGCGACCGAGGACATCCAGAAGATGGGCGCCGTGGAGGTGCTCGACGCGCCGTACCTGAACGTCGGCGTCTTCCAGATGGTGCGCAAGCGCGCCGGCTGGCTCTCGGCGCTCTTCCTCGGCGAGATGCTGACGGCGACGGCGATGAGCTACTTCGAAGGGGAGATCGCGCACGCGGTCGTCCTCGCGCTGTTCGTGCCGCTGATCATCTCGAGCGGCGGCAACAGCGGATCGCAGGCGGCGTCGCTGATCATCCGGGCGCTCGCGTTGCGCGAGCTGAAGCTGCGCGACTGGTATCGGGTCTTCGGCCGCGAGGTGATCTCGGGCCTCATGCTCGGCGCGCTCCTCGGCATGATCGGTTTTGCGCGCGTCGTGCTGTGGCAGCACCTCCACCTGACGAGTTACGGTCCGCACTATCTGCTCGTGGCGTTCACGGTGTGGCTGTCGCTGATCGGCGTCGTGATGTTCGGCACGCTGGCCGGGAGTCTCCTGCCGTTCATCATGCGCCGCCTCGGTTTCGATCCCGCGACGAGCAGCGCTCCCTTTGTCGCCACGCTCGTCGACGTGACAGGGCTGTGCATCTACTTCACGGTGGCGCTGATGATCCTCAAGGGGACGCTGTTGTAGGCGTGAGCCGCGCTCGATTCGGCGCAGCGCGGCGTTCCGCCGGCGCGCCTTGATGCTCGTCTCGCGCGCGGCGGGGTCGTGTCTGGAAAATCGACCCGACCTACATGACGTTCGCGAACTGGGACGGCGATTCGGTCTCGCCGAAGAACTCGCGCAGCTCGTCGACGCGCGAGTCGACGTCGTGCTCGCCGAGCTCGATGAGCCGTTGCAGGTAGTGCGGCTCGAACATGAGCAGGGAGACGAAGTCGGGCGACTCGGTCTCGTTTGCGCCGAGGAAGCGCGTGATCACCTTGAGGTCCCAGGGGAGGTGACGCTCGTAATCGGCGGCGAGCTTGCCGAGGTCGATCGAGGGACGGAGGACGTGCAGGTCGATTGGACGGAGACCGTTGCGCTCGGAGGGCGGCAGCTTGCGGATCATCTCGTTCATCCGCTGCATGCGGACGACGTCCTCGTCGATCACGTCGAGGAAAACGGCGTTGATGATCTGCGACATGATCTGCGCCGCGGGCGGATAGCCGCTCACGGTCGGCGTCGCCGCCTCGACTTCGGTGCGCTGGTAACCGGTCGACATCGCGAGAATGCGGGTCGCGCCGAGGTGTACGGCGGGGGAGAGCGGGGCCGCGAGACGGATCCCGCCGTCGCCGTGCCACTCGTTCCCGATGCGCACGGCCGGAAAGACGAACGGCAGGGCGGCCGACGCGAGCACGTGCTCGACCGTCAGTTTGGTCGCTTCGGCGCGGCGGTTCGGACCTTCGAAGACGTCGAGGTGGCGTCCCTGGATCCACCGGACGCTCTGGCCGGTCGAGTAGTCGAGAGTGATTAACGAGACCGATTTGAGCGCGCCGCGCGCGATGTTGCGCTCGATCCCGCCGATCGGGCGGCCGGCCTTCGTCTTCAGGACGCGTTGCAGAAGATTGCGCAGCGGCGTCGTGTCGAACCAGCCGTACGGACGACGCCAGCGGCGCCGCGGGAAGAGCGGCGCGAGCGCGGAACGAAACGGGATGAACCGGCGCCACTCGAACTCGAAGATGTGCCGCGTCTCCAGCTCCGACCACATCTGCCGCAACTGTTCGACGCGCTCCTCGATCGTCCCTTCGGCCGCGGCGAGAAACACCGCGTTGATGGCGCCGGCCGAGACTCCGGTGATCACCTGGAACTGGAGGTTCGGGAAATGCTTCGCGATTCCGCGGAGCAGCCCGACCTGGTAGGCGGCTCTTGCGCCGCCGCCGGTGAGCATGACCGCGAGATCATTCGAACGTCTGTTGATCGTCACCGGCGCGGAGTGCGCCGTGGTGCTGACTTCAACGCTCACGAGGCTCAACCATTGCATTTGGTCTGCCAAAAGGGTTTACAGGTGATGCAAGTCGCGGTCGTCGGAGGCGGGATCAACGGTGCCGGAATCGCGTGGGAGCTCGCGCGCAAGGCGTACGACGTGACGCTCTACGAGAAGGGGGCGTTCGGCGCGCAGACCTCATCCGCCACGACGAAGCTGATCCACGGCGGGCTGCGGTATCTCGAGCACCTGCACGTCGGACTCGTGCGCGAATCGTTGCGCGAGCGCGGCTGGCTCATCGAGCACGCGCCGGAGCTCGTCAGACCGATCGAGATTCTGCTTCCGATCTACCACGACAGCCCGCGAAGCCGCTTCGAGATCCAGATCGGTCTCGTGCTCTACGACCTGCTCGCCGGCCGCCGCAATATCGCGCGGCACCGAGTGCTGACCGCCGCCGAGATCGTGGACCAAGTGCCGCTGGAGCGCCGCGGCCTGCGGGGCGGCTTCTCGTACTGGGACGCGCAGGTCGACGATGGCGAGCTGGCGCGGACGGTGGTCGAGTCGGCGCGGCGCGAGGGGGCGACGGCGCGCGAGTTCACGGAGGTCGTCGCGATCGAGGAAGAGGACGACGGCTGGCGCGTGCGGACCTCCGCCGGTGACGCGCAGCATTTCGATCTCGTCATCAACGCGGCGGGACCGTGGATGAACAAGCTGCTCGATGCGAACGACATCGACGCCCCTTACCGCCTGTCGCTGGTTCGCGGCACGCACGTCGTCCTGCGCGAAGAGGTGAGCAGCGTCGGCGTGCTGCTGCAGTCGGTCGAGGACCGGCGCGTCTTCTTCGTCCTGCCGTGGAAGGGGACGACGCTGGTCGGGACGACCGAGGTGCTGCAGAGCGATCCCGACCAGACGGCGCCGACCGAAGAAGAGATCGAATACCTGATCACGCGCTTCAACCACTACTTCCGGACGAAGATCTCGCATGCGAACGTCGCGCGCGCCTTCGCCGGCGCGCGGCCGCTCGTCGGACGCGCCTCCAACCCGAGCGCGATCGGACGGGAGTACCGCGTGGTCCGCCGCGGCAATTTGATCAATGTGTTCGGCGGGAAGATGACGACGTTCATGGCGCTGGCGCGGCACGTGTCGATGCGGGTGGATAATTACTTCGGGCGGAGCCGGCGCGCCCGCGCGCCTGTCTTCGCGATCCAAAATTGAAAATTGAAAATTGAAAATTGAAAATTGAAAAAGTCGCGTGTGGGGCTTTTCAATTTTCAATTTTCAATTTCAAATTCCCCCATGAGCTACGTTCCGCCGCTCGACGACTCGAAGCAGCGCCCTCGTCTACCTCGCGAGCTCGACCCGGTCGAGACGCGCATCCTCGGCGCGCTGATGGAGAAGCAGCTCTCCACGCCGGAGTACTACCCGCTGACGCTCAACGCGCTCGTCGCCGCGACGAACCAGAAATCGAATCGCGATCCCGTGATGGAGCTGTCGGACGCCGAGGTGCAGCGCGCGCTCGATCGCCTGCAGGACGAGAAGCTCGTCTGGCGCGTGATGGGCGGCCGGGCCGTTCGCTACGACCACAACCTCGACGTGCTCTGGCACCTCGACCGGCGCGAGAAGGCGCTGCTCACCCTGCTCCTGCTCCGCGGCCCGCAGACGCCCGGCGAGTTGCGCGGCCGCAGCGACCGCCTGCACGCGTTCGATTCCGTCGCCGAGGTCGAGTCGCTCCTGCAGGAGATGTCGCGGCAGCACGAGCCGCTCGTGCGCGAGCTCCCGCGCCGGCCGGGCCAGAAAGAGTCGCGGTGGGCGCACCTCGCGGGAGGGCCGGTGTCGATTTCGGAGACGGAGGTCGCCGAGCCGGCGGCGCAACACCACGCCTCGGGCGAACCTCTGTCGGCGCGGGTCCAGCGCCTCGAAGAGCAGGTCGCAGCGCTCACAGAAGAACTGCGAGCGCTGCGACAACAGTTGGGTGACTAGTGGTGCGCGCCTCTCGATCGCGACGAGGCGCAGCCGCCGTCCGCATCGTAGGGTGAGTAGTAGTAGAAGCCGCGCGTCAGCGTCGTAGCGTCGCCGTTCGAGTTGGTGATCGTGACCGTCGGCCACCCGATCTTGCCTTCCGGCACGGTGACGACGATGGTGTGGTCGTCGACGACGCGCACATTCGTTGCCGCGGCAGTCCCGAACGTCACCTGCGCGCCCGGTTGGAAACCGGCGCCGGTGATCGTGACGTCGGTCCCGCCGCTCGCCATGGAGCAGAAAGGCGCGATGCTCGATGCGGAGAGAGCGGCCACGACGTCGATCTTCGGGCCGAGGGCGGCCAGGTTGCCGTTCGCATTCATGACGCCGAGCGTGTATGTGCCGGCCGTGAACGCGGCATCGACGCGGACGACCGCTCGATTGAACGAGAGGTCGACGATCCTCCCCGCGTTCTTGTTGTCCAGCGTGAACGAGTAAGGAGCGCGGAAGCCCTTCCCGTTGATGACGATCTCTCCTCCCGCGGCCACTCGGGTGGGTGTCACCGACGTGATCTCGGGTGTGACCGGCTCGAGCACCGTGAAGACGGGCCCGGTCGTGGAGACATGTCCATCCGGATCAGTCAAGTTGATCGCGACGCGTCCCGGCGGCACGGCCGGAACGACGACGATGTGCGCGGTTGGCAGCGTGCTGAGGATGGTCGCGCGCGCGTCGCCGAACGTGATCGCGTCGGACTGGCGGAAGCGGACGCCGTTGACCGAAACGGTCTGTCCCGCCGCGGCGGCGAGAGGATCGACGTCGCCGATGATCGCCGAAGCCTCGCCGGAAGCGACGTAGGCGAATGCCGACGTCAGCGTCACGCTGGTGTCGCTGCACTGCAAGGTGACGTCGACCGCTCCCGCGTCATGCGGCGGAGCGATGACGGCGAGTTTGTCGGGCGTCAAATCGTTGATGATCTTTGCGGAAACGCCTCCGAAGAGGACGCCGCACGAGCTTCGCAGGTCCGTTCCGGTGATGACGGCTACCGTACCGCCGCGCGTCGACCCGGAAACGGGCGACACGCCGGTGAGTCGTGGCGTATTTGCCAGGAACGTGAAGCCGTTCGCGAACGTGTAATGGTCGGTCCCGCACGTGACGGCGACGTCCGCCGGCCCGGCGGCATGCGGCGGCGTCGTGGCTTTCAGTGAATTGGAGCTGACGAACGTCACGTCCGACGCGGCGTTGCCGCCGAACGTGACGCTGCAGGGGGAGTTGAAGTTCAGGCCCGTGATGGACGTTGCCGTGCCACCCGCGGTCGGTCCGTTTGACGGCGAAACCTGACTGACGAACACGCCGGTCGGAGGCGCAGTGACGTTGACCGCGACCGTGGTGTCGAAGCCGCCGTTGTCGTCCGGCAGCGTGAATGTCAGCGCGGCGTTTCCGACCGCGAGCCCCTTCACGTTGACC
>DASYSN010000571.1:0-3842 GCA_036003305.1 Thermoanaerobaculia bacterium | reverse complement strand
AGCGAGCCGAGGTCACGCGCGCTGACGGTCCAGCCGAGGAGGTTCGCCGTGTCACGGCCGCTGATGCGGCGTCCCAGCGACTCGGCGTACGTCGTGAGCGTCTTCGCATTCAGCAGCGGCAGGTTGCTCTGGCCCATCACGTGGAGGTTGACCGAGTAGAGCGCGGTCATCACGAGGATGCCGGAGAGGAGTTGGTTGATCTTGAACCGGGTGTGCAGCACGCCGGTGCAGATGCCGGCGACGCTTCCGGCGAGAAACGCGACCGCGCTCGCGGTGAGCGGATTCGTGCCGTGCGTGATCATCGACGCGGCGACCGCCGCACCGAAGGTGATCGAGCCGTCTGCCGTGATGTCGGGGAACGCGAAGACGCGATAGCTGATGTAGACGCCGAGAGCGAGCAGCGACAGGATCAGACCGATGGTCCACGCGGAAACGAGCAGGGTCATGACGCTTCTCCGATCGGAAAGACCCAGCACGCGCCGCGCAAGAACTCGCTCTCGCCGCCCCCTTCGATCGGCCGGTCGTCGCGCAGGAGGTGGACGATCGACGTGACGCTGCGCGGCTGAATCGCCTGCGCCAGAACGTCGGTCATCTCGACGCGGCCGCGCGGCAAGGAGCGGAACGCGGTGACGGCCGGCGTGGAAATGCCCGTTGAGTGTTGCGCTGATGGGACGGAGGAACGGCGACGGTGTCTTCGACGCCACGCCGACGACGATGCTGCTGCTCCGCGCATGTTCGTGCTCCGGCAGGTACGACAGCCACTCGCGCACGGCGGGAAAGTCGAATCGCGACGCGTCGACCGGCGATCTCGTCAGCAACGTGCAGATCAATCCGAAGACCTCGGCCGCCATGACGATGCCTACCTGCCGCGTCCCCGCCACTTCCGCGCAGACATTCACGATCTCGCTGAGTGCCACCGAGCCGCCTGGCGTCGATGCGTCGAAGCGAAGGAGATGCGACGGAGATCCGCGAAAGACGATCGCGTACAGCGCCTGAATCTCGGCGACCAGCTCGCCCGATCGCGTCATGTAGTCGGGCGTCGAGGTGCCGTCGGTCGGCATGTATGCGGCCGTCCCCGCCGCCGCGAGAAATTCGCCGAAGAGGCCGCGGCACTCGTCGTAACTGTGTCCCAGCGCGCCGACGCCGAGGGCGAAGACGTCCGGCGCGGCGATGACGGTGGTCGATTCGCCGAAGCCGGTTTGCAGCTTCGTCGGATCGCCGAGGAGCTGGAGGCCGCACGGCGCGCCGTAAAGCGAGTGACACTCGAAGAGCGCGTGCTCGGACTGGATCTGCGTCACGGTCGCAGCCGCCGTCACGACCCTTGGCGCCGGCTGCGCTTCCTCGCCGAACAGCAACGACTCGAGCGCGACCATCTTCAGAACGGTGCGAACACGCTCCGAAGCCGCGGAGATCACGAACGACCCCTGCAGGTTCGTCGTATCGCTGTACGCCTTCATCAGCGCGCCGATGCCGGCGGAGCTGAGGTAGGTGACGTCGGTGAGATCGACGCGAAGGTGATGCGCGCCCTCGCGGATCATCTCCTCGATCGCCTCGTCGAACGGCGTCGACCAGTGGTTGTCGAGTCGCCCCGACACGCGGACCTCGAGATAGTCGCCGGAGCGCTCTTTAACGATTTCCACCGATGACTTCCTTTGCCGAGTCGACCAGTGCGGGCGGGAGGGTCATGTTGAGTCCGCGCGCCGCATTCACGTTCACCACGAGGTTCGTCTTCGCGAAGTCTTCCAACGGGATCTTCGCCGGGTTCTCGCCGCGGATGATCCGCGCCGCGAGATGGGCGGCATGGCGGCCGCTGTCTTTGTAGTCGCGGGCGATGACGACGACCGCGCCGCCGATCGCCTGCGTTTTCTGGAACGCGAAGATCGGGATGTGTGCCTTGCGTCCCGCGTCGGCGATACTCCCGAATGCCGAGGCCGTGAGGTTGCCGGGGATCTGCAGGACCGCATCGACGTCGCGCGACATCAGCGCGGCGGCGGCATCGGGCACATCGGTCGCGGTGTCGGCGGCGACGTAGACGACGTCGTAGCCAAACTTCTTCGCGCTCGCGTCGAGCGCGGCCTTCGCGACGACCATATTCGTCTCGGCGGGGCAGTAGAGCGTGCCGATGCGGTGGATCGACGGGAAGTAGGTCTTCAGGATGGTCAGCGCTTCGTCGTTCGCCGGCAGCAGGCTGACGCCGGTGACGTTCGGCGCATGATCCGCATTGCTCTTTCCAGCGCCGGCCTTCAGGCCGGACGCGACGTAGTTGTAGACGACCGGCACGGTCCGCGCGCGCCGTAGCGCCGCCTGGAGCGTCGGCGTCGAGAAGGTGACGAGCATGTCGGCGCCGCCGGTGATCGACGCGTCGATCAGCGCCGACACCGTCGCCATGTCGCCCTGCGCGTTCAGCGTCTTGACCTCGAAGTCGGTCCCCTCGCGCAGCCCCGACTCGCGGAAGCCGTTCATCACCCCCGCCGCCGCCTCTTCGACGTCGATCACGTCATTGAACTGGACGAAGAAGATCTTCCACTTGTGCCTCGTCCCGCTCCGCGCCCGCGGCGGCTGCCGATGCTGGAGATCCGACAGCAGAAGCGTAGCCGACGCCGTAAAGACGACGGCAAAGCCGAGCGCCACTCTCCTGAAGACATTGATCACGGGACCGGGTGGCTATGGTGGACGGCGCGGATGGGGGTGTCAAGGAGTTGCCGGTGGCCGGTGGCCGGTGGCCGGTTGCCGGATGCCGGATGCCGGATGCCGGATGATCTGGCAACCGGCGACTGGCCACCGGCAACTTACCTCACCACACCCGCACCCGCTCCTTCGGCGCGAGATAGAGCTTCTCGCCCTGCTTGACGTCGAACGCGGGGTACCAGGCGTCGATGTTGCGGACGGTGGCGACGCGGTATGGGGCGGGGGCGTGGCCGTCGGTGAGGACGGCGCGGCGCAGGGCCTCGGGGCGCTGCTTGTTGCGCCAGATCTGCCCGAACGCGAGGAAGAAACGCTGGTCGCCGGTGAATCCCTGCGCGGCGGCGTGCTGCGTGCCGCCGGCGCGATAGCCGTCGAATGCCGCCGAGATTCCCGCGACGTCCGCGATATTTTCGCTGAGCGTCTGCGCGCCGTTCACGTGGAGACCGGGCAGCGGCTCGTACTGGCTGAACTGCGCGGCGAGGCGATCGGCTGATTCCTTGAAGTGCGCGAAGTCTTCCGGAGACCACCAGTTCGCGAGACGTCCCGCCGCGTCGAACTGGCTCCCCTGGTCGTCGAAGCTGTGGCTGATCTCGTGACCGATCACCGTACCGATCGCGCCGTAGTTGAGCACCGGATCTGCCGTCGCGTCGAAGAACGGCGGATTCATGATCGCCGCCGGAAAGTTGAGCGCGTTCTGCAGCGGGATGTTGAGCGCGTTAACGGTCTGCGGCGTCATCCACCATTCGTGTTTGTCGGCGCGCTTGCCGAGGTGCGCGAGCGCCGTGTGGTAGTCGAAGAGCGACGCTCGTTCTTCATTCGCGAACGCCTCGGTGCGGCTGACGCGGAGACCGGAGTAGTCGTGCCACTTCTCGGGGTAGCCAATGCCGACGTACAGCGTTCCGAGCTTCGCCTTCGCCTTCGCGCGCGTCTCCGGCTTCATCCAGTCGAGCCGGTCGATCCGTTTGCCGAATGCGACGACGATGTTCTTCACCATCTTCTGCGCCGCCGCCTTCGCCGACGGCGGGAAGTAGCGCTTCACGTAGAGCTGTCCCACCGCGTCGCCGAGCGCGCCGTTCGTCGCGCTGACGGCCCGCTTCCAGCGCGCGCGGAGCTGCGTCGTGCCGCTCAGCGCGGTCCCGTAGAAGCGGAAGTTCTCG
>DASYSN010000570.1:0-1612 GCA_036003305.1 Thermoanaerobaculia bacterium | reverse complement strand
CCACGTTCCCTTCGGACCTGCACCGGTGACGATCCCGTCGTAGCGCTCGCCGATCTTGTCGGAAAGGAGGCACGCCGCGGCCGACTTGCGCACCTGGCGCTCGACCTTGTTCGCCGCGTCTTCCTGTTCCGTGCAGTGCTGCGCGAGTTGCGAGAGCTCGTCGCGCGTGTAGGCCGGCTGCGTCTTTGCGAGCACCGCCTTCACCATGCGATGCGTGATGAGATCGGGATAGCGGCGGTTCGGCGCCGTCGAGTGCGTGTAGTCCTTCACCGCGAGGCCGAAGTGGCCGATCGGCGTCTCGCCGGGCACCTCGACGACGTATTCGCCGGCGCCCATCGCTTTCACGATTGCCAGAGACAGGTCCGGAAAGCGCAGTGGATCGGCTTTGTGCTGCCGCACCAGGAACCCTTCGAGCGCCTCGGCGTCGGGCGTGTCCGGCAGGTGCTCGCCGTGTTCTTCGGCGATTTTCTCGATGCGGTCCCACCGTTCCGGTGAGCGGACGACGCGCCGAAGGCTCGGCAAGTTGTGCGAGGAGAGAAACCGCGCCGTGACACCGTTCGCCGCGATCATGAAGTCCTCGATCAGGTTCTTCGCGTTGTTGCGCGCCTCCGCCTGGAGGTCGACGACCTGGCCATTCTTCATCACGGCGCGCGGCTCGATCGTCTCGAGGTCGAGCGCGCCGTGCTGGTGCCGTAGCTCGCGCATGGCGTCGGCGATCTTGTCCTGCAGCTTCAGGTTCTCGGCGAGGCCGCGCACCTTCGTGATTTTCTCGGGCGGATCGGCCTTCCCTTCGAGCCACATCCCGACGGCGTTGTACGCGAGCTGCGCTTTGTTGTGAACGCGCGCGCGGTAGACGTCGCCGCTCTGCACCTCGCCCTCTTTCGAGACGATGATCTCGATCACGATCGCCTCGCGCTCCACGTTCTCGTTGAGCGACGTCAGATCGGTCGAGAGCTTCTCCGGCAGCATCGGAAAGATCCGCGCGGCGGTGTAGACGGAGGTCGTGTTGTGGCGCGCGTGGTCGTCGATCGGCGTCCCCTTCTTCACCAGCGCGTCGACGTCGGCGACGGCGACGAGCGCTTTGACCGTTTCGTTGCCGAGGTCCTCGGCGACCGTGAGCTGGTCGAGGTCGCGCGAGTCGTCGTTGTCGATCGAGCACCAGAGGAGATCGCGCATGTCGCGAAGGCCGCCGTCGCCGTCGGCAGCCGCCTTCGTGATTCCGGCGAGCTGTTTCTGGACGGCATCGGGGAAATCGGGCTCGAGACCGCGATCGATCATTGCCTGATGCGCGAGCTCGTCGAGCATCTCGTGTTGGTTGCAGTGGCGCGGGTCACGCTGCATCGTCATGGTCCCTCAGTCTATAAACTCGGATCGTGAATGTCGCGCGCGCCGGCGACCGTGCCCTGCTGATCGACGTGGGAGAGGTCAGCGCGCGTGAGCTTCATTCCTATGCGGCTGCTGCCAGAAGCGAGCCGGGCGTGGTCGGGTGCACTCCCGGTCAACGTTCGCTCTTCGTCGTTTTCGATCACGCGCCTTCGCTCGACTTCAACCTTCGCGCCACCGAAGTTGCGTTCACGCCGCGCGTGCATGAGGTCGAGGTCCGCTTCGACGG
>DASYSN010000569.1:0-1906 GCA_036003305.1 Thermoanaerobaculia bacterium | reverse complement strand
GAGTCCGGGACGGACAGCATCTGAGTGTGCGTCGGAACCGAAGCGCACTGCCCGCCTCGCGAAGCTGAGCCAAAGCGTCCCACCGCTTGGATGACTCACGCGTAGCCGGGCTGTGCGTGCCCCCTCTCTACTCTCGCCCTTCCCCATCAAAACGTACAGTCTCTCAGGGCTGAAAACGGGGTAGAGAACGGTGCGGGAGCACCTATAAGGATGACAGGAGCGAAACTTCACGAGCGCGTGACCGTCGAATGACGGATGTTGCACATTGCGTTTGCCGTTGTCGCCGCTCTCGCGCTGCCGAAGTACTGGTCCGTTCACATCGATACTCCCCGCGCTGACGTGCGCGCGGAGTTCGAGAAGACGGACGTCGAGTTCTACGGGATCCAGCGCGGCATCTATGCCGAGCACCACGTCGACTGGCCGCCGGTCGTCCACTTCAGCGCGGACGGCGTCTACTACGGCCTGCGGCCGCGCGCGACGCTATCGGACATCGAAAAGCCGTCGACGGTTCCTGACGACGTCCGGAAGCTGATCGCGGAGAAGACGGCGGCCGTCAGCGAGCGAACGCATCCGCTCCTGCGAACGCACCACAACGAGATCTGGGAGACCGATCCCGACACGACGCTCGTCACGGGCAACGCCGCGCCGCGGTTCATGCGCCTGCGGTCCGAGGAGACCACTCTTGGCAAGGAGAAGGACTACGACGCGGTGATGAAACGCGTTCGCGCGGCGTGCGAGAAGGCGAACGTCGGCATCCTCGCGTTCTTCTCGGTCTACGGCGACGGTTCGAGCCGCTATCTCTTCATGAGCGACAAGCCGATCGATCTCCGCACGATCGTCGGGCGCGAGCTCTTGAACGACTGGCAGAAGTGCGTGATCGCGTCGCGCGACGTGGAAGCGTTCGCGCGCCCCCGATCTCAGCGGGGCAGAGCCGGCGCACTGGCTGCCGTAACGCAGACCGGCTCCGCATGCGCGTTGATCATGGCGTGCGGGAATGCGCCGCTGATGCGCTCTTTCACGAGCTCCGTCACCTCGTGCGCCTGTTCGAACGAGACGCGGTTGTCGATCAGGAGGTCGAAGTCGACGAAGCGGACCCCCGCGGCGCGACGGGTGCGGAGGTCGCGGAAGCCGGTGATCGCGGGATGCGCACGCTCGATCGCCTCGATGATCGCCCCGACTTCCGCGGCCGGCAGCGCGCGGTCCATCAGGTCGTTCGCGGCGTTCCAGATCAGGTAGAGCGAGTTCCACCCGATCCAGCAGGCGACGGAGACGCCGAGAATCGAGTCGAAGAGCGGGTTGCCGGTGAGGCGGACGACGACCAGCGCGGCGATCGTGGCGAGGTTGGAGACGATGTCCGACGTGTAGTGCAGCGAGTCCGCCTGCAGCGCGGTGCTCTCGCCGGAGTGGCGTTTGAGATACGACGTGATCGCGACGGTGGCGAAGATCGAGAGGACCATGACGCCGATCGCGATCACCGACGACTCGATCGCGACCGGCCGGCGGATCCGTTCGATCGCGTGCATGCCGAGGAACACGGCACTGCCGAGGATGATCGTCCCCTGCAGGAGCGCGGCGAGATGTTCGGCCTTGCCATGTCCGAAGTGATGTCCCTCGTCGGGCGGCTTCGCGGCGATCGTCAGAAAGATGAAGTTCGCGAAGGAGGCGAGCATGTCGCCGGCGGAGTCGAGCGCCGAGGAGAGGAGCGCGATCGAGCCGGTGGCGAAGCCGGCGGCTGCCTTCGCCGCCGCGAGCAGCAGAGCGAAGAAGGAGACGTTGAGCGCAACGCGCCGCGGACCGGTCGCCATCGAGCGATTCTAATCGTGCTCTTCGTGTAGCGCAGGCTTGCGCTACACGGAGATCCAGCCGCCGCCGAGACAGAGATCACCGTCGTAGAAGACGACCGCCT
>DASYSN010000568.1:0-4384 GCA_036003305.1 Thermoanaerobaculia bacterium | reverse complement strand
ACGCAGTCCAGAGCTGCACGGTTCGTACTTTACCTTAAGGTCGAAGTGGCCCCGGGGCGACTCGAACGCCCGACCAACGGTTTAGGAAACCGCTGCTCTATCCTGCTGAGCTACGGGGCCATACGGGATCGCGCGACCGTTTCGCAGCCTAACAAGCTGGCGTTGAATTCGCAAACTGTTATTGGCAGTTGCAGCGAATTCCAGGTGCGGGAGGGCGGTCCTTGAAATCGTATCCATTGGTGCTCGCGGCGATCCTCGTCTCGAGCATGGCGGTACCACTGGCGGCGCAGGAAGCAGTCGAAGGTTTGCCGGACGACGCGCCGCGCGTGGGGACGGTGATCACAGTCGACGTCGCAACCAACACGCTCTATCTCTTCGAAGACGGACAGCCTGTCGTCAAGTCGCCGGTTGCGACCGGCACGGGGAAGGTGCTCGTTCATGGAGATGACGAATGGGCATTTCACACGCCGCGCGGACACCTGAAGGTACTCCGCAAGATCGTCGATCCGGTCTGGCGCAAGCCCGACTGGGCGTTCATCGAAGCCGGCGAACGGATTCCGCCGGCCGACTCGCCGAAGCGCTACGTGAAAGGGGAGCTTGGCAAGTACGCGCTCGATCTGGGCGAGGGAATCCTCATTCACGGGACCGAGGACGCCGACTCGATCGGCAAGCGCGCGTCGCATGGATGCATCCGCCTTCCCGCCGACGCGCTCGACAAGGTCTATCACTCCGTCAAGGTCGGCACGGACGTCTACATCTTCGAGAGCCATCCGGTGCAGGAGTCGACGAGCGATCTCCACAGCGATCTCGAGATCGGCCGACGGAAGCGGAAATAGGCTCTGTCATCCTGAGAGACTGTGAAGAAATCAGCGCTCCCGTCTGTCATCCTGAGTCGCCGCAGCGAAGCGGAGAACGACGAAGGATCCGGTGCTGGAACTAGAAGCGCGACCCAGCTACGGGTAGCAGGAACGCATCACTTGTTTCAGCACCGGGTCCTTCGGTGCGCTACGCGGCTCCGCCGCTCCGCCACCTCAGGATGACGGGGTTGGCCGTCACTTTCCCTTCAGCTTCGCCCGCTCCTGATCCTTGTGATCGCGGAGCAGGGTGCTGGTGATCAGATACGCGCCGGCGATGACCGCGAGCAGGTATCCGATGATCGCCAGCGCGGGATAGCCGAGAAGATGCGCGTGCGTGGGCACGCGCATCATCATCGACGACGCCACGAGCAGCGCCGCGATCACGACACCGGCGGTGATCCGGTTCGCGATCTTGTGAATGCCGGCGAGAAACTCCTCCGCTTGCGTCAGCTTCATCCCGAACGTCAGTCGGCCTGCCGCGGTCTCGTCGAGAATCTCGCGCAGACGGTGCGGGAGGTCGAGCACGAGCTGATTGAGGTCGATCAGCGCCGGATAGAAGTTCCGCGGATTGAACTTCTGCTCGAGCTTCTGCGCGATGAGCCGCTCGGCATACTCGCGGATCACGAGCTGCGGCTCATACCGCGGGTCGAGCCGCTTCGTGATTCCGTCGAGATTCAGGAGCGTCTTCGCGAGCATCGCCATTTCCGACGGCATCCGCAGGTCGTTCCGGTTCGCGATCGCGATCACGTTGAACATGAGCTGACCCATGTTGAGTCGCGCCGCGTCGGCGCCGTGGACGCTCGCCACGATCGCGGAGATGTCGTGCACGAACTTCAGCTTGTCGAACTGCTCCTGCATCTCCGACATCCGCACCGCCGCCTCGGCCACCTCGGTGCCGCGGTTCGACGAAAGCGCGAGGAGGAGCTTGATGATCTCGTCCTGCGTCTCGTGCGTGATCCGGCTGACCATCCCGAAGTCGAGCAGGACGATCTGCGTCACCCCGTCGACGTCGCGGACGAAGATGTTTCCCGGATGCGGATCGCTGTGCCAGAAGCCGTCGACGCAGATCTGCTTGAGGTAGGCCTGCGTGAGCACCGTCGCGAGCTCGGCGTAGTCGTGATCGATCATCGCGAGCGGCGTCAGGTTCGACACCTTCGCGCCGCGTACGAGCTCCGTCGTCAGGACGCGTCCCGAACTGAAGTCGTGGATCACCTGCGGGATGTAGATCTGCGGGAACTGCGCGAGGTTCGCCCGCATCTGATCCATGTTCTGAGCTTCCTGCACGTAATTCAGCTCGTTGATCAGAGTGAAGCGCGCCTGCTCGATTGCGCCGGCGAGGTTCATCTTCTTCCCGAACGATGTGTGCTCCTCGAGCATCTCGGCGATGTCGGTGAAGACATCGAGGTCGCGGCGCACCTGATCGCGCACGTTCGGGCGCTGTACCTTCACCACGACTTCGCGTCCGTCGCGGAGCACGGCGCGATGTACCTGTCCGAGCGACGCGGCGGCCACCGGGGTTGCTTCGAAGTCGAGGAACGCCTTCGAGATCCGCACCCCCAGCTCTTCCTCGACGATGCGCTCGACGTCGGCGAAGGAGAACGGATCGATGTCGTCCTGCAGCGACTCGAGCGCGTCGATGTACTCCTGCGGCACGATGTCGGGACGCGTCGAGAGGACCTGCCCGAACTTCACGTAGGTCGGGCCCATCTTCTTCAGCGCGTTCGCGAAGGCGAGGGCGCGCTGTTTGACGTCCGGCTCGATCTCGGTCGAGCTTTCATCGGCGAGGACGATGTCCTCCGGGTCGAACGAGAGCTGAAAATCCTTCAGGCCGTAACGGGTGAAAAGGACGAGCAAGTCGCGGTATGCGCCGATGTCGCGCGCTTTGAGCATGTTGGCTGCCTCTAGTGCAAACGGCAGGCCTTGGCGTGTTAGGATTCTCCGATTCTGCAGTCATCCCAACCGTCACTTCCTAGGGAGCAAATCTCAATCATGGCAACGACGCGAACACTCTTCACCTCGGAATCAGTGACCGAGGGGCATCCGGACAAGATCGCCGACCAGATTTCCGACGCGATCCTGGACGCCGTTCTGGCCGAGGATCCGATCGGCCGCGTGGCGTGCGAAACGCTCGTCACCACCGGTCTCGCGATGATCTCCGGCGAGATCACGACCAAGACCTACGTCGACTTCCCGTCGATCGTGCGCAACACGATCCGCGAGATCGGCTACACCCGCGCGAAGTACGGATTCGACAGCGACACGTGCGCGGTCGTCTCCTCGATCGACCCCCAGTCGCCCGACATCGCGCAGGGCGTCGACACCGGCGGAGCCGGCGACCAGGGGTTGATGTTCGGCTACGCCTCGCGTGAGACCGTCGAGCTGATGCCGATGCCGATCATCCTCGCGCACAAACTGACGCGCCGCCTGAGCGAGGTCCGCAAGTCGAACGACCTCGACTTCCTCCGTCCCGACGGCAAATCGCAGGTGACGGTGGAGTACGACGGAAAGCGGCCGGTGCGCGTGAACACGGTCGTGATCTCGACGCAGCACTCGCCGTCGGTCAGCAACCGCGACCTGCACGACGCGATCATCGAGAAGGTGATCAAGCCGGTCGTGCCGGAAGAGCTGCTCGACTCGAACACGATCTACCACATCAACCCGACCGGCCGATTCGTCGTCGGCGGACCGCAGGGCGACACCGGCCTCACCGGCCGCAAGATCATCGTCGACACGTACGGCGGCAAGGGCCGTCACGGCGGCGGCGCGTTCTCGGGCAAAGACCCCACGAAGGTCGACCGTTCGGCGTGCTACATGGCGCGCTACATCGCCAAGAACATCGTGGCGTCGGGTCTCGCCGACGAAGCGGAAGTGCAGCTCGCTTACGCCATCGGCGTCGCCGATCCGGTGTCGGTTTACGTCGACACGTTCGGAACCGCGAAGGTCGATCCCGCGAAGCTGGCCGACCTCGTGCGCGACCACTTCAAGATGACGCCGCGCGGCATCATGGAGTCGCTGAATCTCCGCCGGCCGATCTTCAAGAAGACCGCCGCTTACGGGCACTTCGGCCGCAACGAGCCGGAGTTCACGTGGGAGAAGACCGACAAGGCCGAAGCGCTGCGCGAAGCCGCGGGCGTGGGCGAGGCCGAGGCGGTCACCGTTTAGCGCAACGCGAAGAGCGTGACGTCGCCGCGCGACGTCACATCGGCCGCGTAACGGTCGAGCAACTGTGAGAGTGTTCTCTGGGCGGCAGGCGTCAATCGCGTCTGCCGCTCTTCTTGTTTCTTGGCGTCGGTGGTCGGCGGCGGCGCGGTGAATACCGCAATGTGATCGATGCCGTCGTTCGTCAACCGCGTCCGCAGCGCCTCGGGCGTCGGTGCTTCGAGCAGCGCGGAAACGCGCTCGCCGTCGAAGTTGCCGCCGCCGAGGACGCGGCGATTGAACCAGTAGGTCTCGTTCAGGCCGACGATCAGCGTGCGCGACCCTTCCGGCAGCGCCGCGTTGAGCCACGCGACCGAGGCGTACGACGG
>DASYSN010000567.1:0-10608 GCA_036003305.1 Thermoanaerobaculia bacterium | reverse complement strand
CCGCTGCCGGCGAGCTCGAAGAGCAGGTCCCACAGCTCGCGCCGCGCAACCGGATCGATGCCGGCGGTCGGTTCGTCGAGAAAGAGCACGCGCGGCCGGTGCATCAGCGCGGCCGCGAGCGCCAGCCGCTGTTTCCAGCCGCCTGACAGCGCGCCGGCAAGGCGGCTCCGGTAGGGCGTGATGTGCGTGAGCTCGATCGCCCACTCCTTCCGCTCTTTGCGGTCGTTTCCTTTGAGGCGATAGATCGAGCTGAAGAAGTCGAGGTTCTCGTCGACCGTGAGATCGCGGTAGAGCGAGAACGCCTGCGAGACATAGCCGATGTGCTGGCGCACCTCCTCGCCCTGTTTCTCGACATTCAGGCTGTCGACGAACGCCTGGCCTTCGGTCGGTGCCAGAAGGCCGCACAGAATGCGGATCAGTGTCGACTTCCCGGATCCGTTCGGGCCGAGGAGTCCGAAGATCTCGCCTCGTGGAACCTGGAGCGTGACGTCGTCGAGCGCGCGGAACTTTCCGAAGTCCTTCGACACGCCCTGAACGTCGATGCCGATCTCCGCGCTCACTCCGCCTGCCCTTTCAAGCCGAAATCGACCTCCGCGGCCATCCCGGCGTGAAGCCGTGGATTCGGATCGACGATCACCTTCACACCGAAGACCTGCTCGGCGCGCTGGGCGCGCGTCTGCACGTTGCGCGGCGTGAACTCTCCCTGCGCGCTGACAGTGGCGACGTGTCCCGCAAACCACTCGTTCGGATACGTGTCGGTCCGAACCTTCACCGGCATGCCGACCTTCACGAGTCCGAGCATCGTCTCCGGAACGAAGACGCGGACCCACAGTTGATCGCTTTCGAGGATTTCGGCGACCGGCTGATTCGGCGCCACGATGTCGCCGGGCCGCAGGCCGAACGACTGCACGACGCCATTCACCGTCGACTTCACATCCGCTTCCGAGCGCTGTTTGAGGAGCTCGGCGAGGTGCCGCTGCTGCTGTTCCGTCTGCGCGCGCGCCGCCGCGATGTCTTCCTTGCGCGTCCCTTGCTGCAGCAGGCGCAGGTCGTCCGCCGACGTCTTCGCTTTCGTCGCCGCGTCGTCGTAGAGCTGCTTCGAGACGATGCCGTAATGAAACAGCGCGAGCTGATGCTCGCGATTCTTTTCGTCGTTCGACGCGGTCGCCTGTGCCTTCGCGATCTCCTCGGGGCGCGGGCCGTTGACCGCCTTCGTCAGATTCGCCTGCGACGCCTGGATGGCGGCCTGCTGCACAGCGATCTGGCGGTCGACCGTCTCCGTCTCGAGCTGCGCGATCAGTTGTCCGGTGGTGACCTGCGAGCCTTCATCGACGAGGACGCGTGCGACGCGGCCGCCGGCCAGCGACCCGACGTTGACCGTCCGCGCTTCGATCGTCCCGCTGAACCGGAGCTCGCGCGGCTTTCGCGCGTTTCGCAGGTAGAGAAACGTCCCCACCGCCGCGACCAGCAGCAGAAGCACGAGAACGGCCGCGCGAATCGGTTTTCGTTTGCCTGGCACTGAAACCTCCGTTGCTCCAGAGATCGATGAGCGCGTCGAGGTACGGCTCGAGCGGATACGACGGGAGCTTGATCACGTGCTGGTAGAGCACGTAGGCGTGTAGCGATCCGAGGAAGAGGCGGGCCGCGGCGCGCGCGTCCGTGATGCGGATACGTCCGGCATCGCGGGCGCGACCGAAGTACGCCTCGATGACGCGCAGCGCGCGGCGCGGAGGCGCGTTGTCGGCTTCGCGGTCGAACGGCAACCGGATCTCGGCCGAGCGCTCGTGCATGTGAACGGCGATCACGGTCGAGATGACCCCGGCGAGGAACGGGACGAGCTCGCGGGCGAACTGCCGCAGCACGACGCGCGGATCCTCGTCTCCGGTCAACGAGTCGAGCGTCCGGATCGAGGGCGGCATCTCGATATTGCCGCCCTCCATCGCCTCGAAGAAGAGCTGCTGCTTCGACTTGACGTGGCGGAGCAGCGCCGACGGCGTGACGTTCAGCTCGGTCGCAATGTCGGCCAGCGTGGCGGCCTCGAACCCCTTGCGCGCGAAGACGGCGCGGGCCGTCGCGAGCAGTTGGGGCCGTTGGATCGTCGCCGGGCGTCCCATTTGTAAATGAACGTATATTTACAAATGAGATTCGTCAAGGGGCACAGAGTGCCCCTTGACCGGGAAACCGCGATTAGAAGGTGATCTTCGCTGCGAGCTGCATGATGCGCTCTCCGTTCGAGCTGAGCGGCTGGCGGAAGTTGGTCTGGCGCACCAGCGTGTTCGTCGTCGCGTTGTACGCGTACAGCCCGTTGCGCACGGAGTTCACGTTGCTGAAGTTGAACAGGTTGAACGCCTCGGCGATCAACTGCAGTCGCGTCCCGTAGAACATGTTGATGTCCTTCGTCACGCGCGGGCTGATCTCGAAGATGTTCGGGAGGCGGAACGTGTTGCGCGCGTAGCCCGGGACGCGGTCGTTGCGCGCGTTGCCGTCGTTGTTGAGGTCGACGCTGTTCGAGAGGACGGCGCTGTACGGCTGCCCGGTCTGGTAGGAGGCGATGCCGCTGAGCGACCAGCCGCCGAAGACCGAGTGCGCGACGCTGTTCGTAATCTTCGAGGCGTACGAGTCGAGCGACCAGACGCCGCTGAGGACGATGCGGTGCCTTACGTCGTTGTCGCCCCACGCCCAGTCGCCTCGGATGTCCTGCGGATCCTGGATGTACTTCGCGTCGTCGGTCCCCGGAACCACCGCGGTCGCATCCGGACGGTCATCCCTCACCTGCGAATAGGTGTAGGCGAGGCGCGCCTGCCAGTTGTTCGAGAAGCGCTTCTGGAGGTCGAGCGTGAGGCCGTTGTAGCGCGAGTGTGCGCTCGACTGGAAAGCGATGACGCGAGAGAAGTTCGTGAATGGCCGCGTGGACGAGTACTTCTTGTACTGGGCCGTCCCGCCGTCCGAAAGGTTCACGGTCTCGATCGTGTAGTTGCCGACGTTGAGATCGATCGAGCGCGTGAGGTCGTCGCCCTTGACGTACTGATAGGTCACGCCGAACGAGTAGTCGTCGCCGAGTCCGCGCTCCATGCCGAGGCTCGCCTGCTGCGTCTTCGGGCCCTGGAAGTTCTTGTCGAACACGAAGATCGTCGGCTTCGGAATCCTGGCGCCGGTCGGGATCGACTGGAAGATGTTCGGATAGGTCGGCAGCGGGTCGTTCGGTGCGTTGAACGTGATCGTCTGCACGTTGATGCCGTTGTTCGAGTGCGCCGTGCCGACGATGATCGACGGGACGCGGCCGTAGAAGATGCCATAGCCGCCGCGGACGACCAGGCGGTTGTTCGATTCCGGCGTCCAGGCGAAGCCGAGGCGCGGACCGAAGTTGTTGTGGTCTTTCGGAATGCGGCTCGTGTCGAGACCGGCCGCCAGCAGCTGCGCGTCGGGATTCTGCACCGACGGCTGAGCGACGTCCTGGATGTCGTAGCGGAGTCCCGCGTTGACGGTCAGCGTCGGCTTGACGTGCCACTCGTCCTGCACGAACAGGCCGTACTCGGTCATGTCGGGATTCGTCGTCGGTCCGGTGGTGCCGGGGCCGGGGAACGCCTGGGTGAAGGAGGCGACCTTGCCGTTCGTGTAGTCGGCGAGGCTGTTGAAGGTGTACGAGCCGAAGAAGTTGCCGGGGAAGTAGTTGAGGATGCGGTCGCGATTGATGTCCACGCCGCCCTTCACGGTGTGGTTCGAGAACACGAACGTCGCCGTGTCGGCGATCTGGCGGCGGCGGATCGTCGTCTCGCGCGGACTGAAAGTGTTGCGGCCGAAGTTGAGGACCAGCGTTCCCTTCTCGAAGACGCGCGCTTCGGGGTCGGGGCTGTTCGCGAAGCCCGGCTCGCTGTCTTTCGCGTACTGGCCGCGCACTTCGTTGAAGAACGAGCCGCTGAAGATCTGCGAGTCGTTGCCGCTGAACGTATCGGTGTTCACGAGCGAGTTTCCGGTGTGCTCGACCGAATTCGTGGTGCTGCCGTTCTCGAAGTTGACGCCGGTGAACTTCTGCTTGTTGTAGCGCAGCGAGAGGTGATTGTTCTTGACCAGCTCGGAGTCGGTCTTGAGCAGATAGACGTCCTGGTTCTGCTCTTTCGGATACGAGCCGGCGAGGCCGTTGATGTGCGACAGCGCGGCCTGCGAGGCGGGGTCGGTCGAGTAGCCGCCGGTCGGCACGCCGAGGATGACGATGTTGTCGATCGAGTTGCGCTGCAGGTCGGCGTTCGCGAAGAAGAAGTGTTTGTCCTTCACGATCGGACCGCCGAGCGAGGCGCCGTACTGATCGTAGTGGTACGGGCTCTTCGCGCGTCCGTTGATCTCGTTGATGTAGTTGTTCGCGTTCAGGTTCTTGTCGCGGTAGAAGTCGAAGGCGGAGCCGTGGAACTCGTTCGTGCCCGACTTCGTGACGACGTTGATGACGGCGCCCGCGGCGCGGCCGTACTCGGCCGAGTAGGAGCTGGAATTCACCTGGAACTCTTTCACCGCGTCCTGCGAGAACTGGTACGGCGCGCGGCCCGATCCGGTGCGGCCGAGAGCCTGGCCGAAGAAGGTGTTGTCGTTGTTCGCGCCGTCGATGACGAGCGAGTTGAGCGTTCCGCGCTGGCCGGCGAAGCTGATGTCGCCAAGGCGCGTGTCCTTCACGACGCCGGGAGTGGTGAGCACGAAGTCGATGAAGTTGCGGCCGTTCGTCGGCAGGTTCTCGATCGACTTCTCATTGACCACGCTCGAGACCTGCGAGCGCGTCGTCTCGACGAGCGGCGCGGCGGCGGTGACGGTCATCGTCTCAGAGGCGCCGACTTTCATCTTCAGATTCAGCGCGACGTTCGTTCCGACGTTGACGGTGATGTTGCCGAGCTTGAGCGGCTGGAAACCGGAAAGCTCCGCCGAGACGGTGTACGTAGCCGGCGGCAGAAGCTCGATCGCGTACTGCCCCTTGTCGTTGCTGACGGTCGTTCGCGTTGTCGCGGTCGCCGCGTTCTTGGCGGTGACGGTGACGCCCGGAAGGACGGCGCCGGTGTCGTCCATCACGATTCCCGAGATGGAACCGTTGCTGCTTTGGCCAAAGATGCAGAGCGGCATCGACGCCAGAAGCAGCGCGAAAATCAAGCGGATAAGCTTCGCGTGCATTGGATAGGCTCCTTGCGTTGTGAGTATTTATTGGACGGCGATATTGCCAGACGAGTAAACCCAGAATAGCACGGAGGAGACACGTGCCGATCGCAACCGTGAACCCCGCCACCGGCGAAACACTACGGACATTCGACGCCCTGAATGATGCCCAGATCGACGAGAAAATCGCCTGCGCTGCGTCAGCATTCGAAGTGAATCGTGCGCGGAGTTTCCGTGAGCGCGCGAAGCGGATGCAGGGGGCGGCCGAGCTGCTCGATGAACGGAAAGAGCGCTACGGCCGCCTGCTCACGACCGAGATGGGAAAGCCTGTCAAGGCGGCCGTCGCGGAGGTCCAGAAATGCGCCCTCGTCTGCCGTTATTACGCGGAGCACGCGGAGGCGCACCTCGCCGATGAGCATGTGAAGACGGACGCGTACGAGTCCTTCATCCGCTACCAGCCGATCGGCCCGGTGCTCGCGGTGATGCCGTGGAACTTCCCGTTCTGGCAGGTGTTCCGGTTCGCCGCGCCGGCGCTCATGGCAGGCAATGTCGGCCTCCTCAAGCACGCCTCGAACGTCCCGCAGTCGGCGCTGGCGATCGAGGAGGTGCTGCGCGACGCCGGCTTCGATCACGACGAGTTCCAGACGCTGCTCATCGGCGCCGATCCGGTCGCACGGATCCTCGAGGACGAACGCGTCAAGGCGGCGACGCTGACCGGCAGCGAGCCGGCCGGCGCGAGCGTCGCGAGCATCGCGGCGAAGCACATCAAGAAGAGCGTCCTGGAGCTCGGCGGAAGCGATCCGTTCGTCGTCATGCCGTCCGCCGATCTCGACAAGGCGGTCGAGATTGCCGTGAAGGCCCGCATCGTCAACAACGGCCAGTCATGCATCGCCGCGAAACGCTTTATTGTGCACGAAAAGATATACGATCAATTTACGGCTAAATTCGTCGCTGCTATGAATGCACTCAAAGTGGGAGATCCGATGGACGAGGCGACCGACGTCGGACCACTCGCGATGCCGCAGCTCGTCAACGACATCGAGAAGCAGGTGCGCGACTCCGTGGCGGCGGGGGCGAAGCTCCTCTGCGGCGGCAAGCGGCTCGGAGACCGCGGCAACTTCTATGCGCCGACGGTGCTCGCCGACATTCCGAAGAACGCGCCCGCATACGCTGAGGAGACCTTCGCGCCGGTTGCCTCGCTCTTCCGCGTCCGCGACGCCGCGGAGGCCATCGAGCTCGCGAACGCGACGCCCTTCGGCCTCGGCTCCGCGGTCTGGACGAACGATCGCGCCGAGGCCGATCGCTTCATCGATGGCATCGAAGCGGGACAGGTCTTCGTGAATGCGATGGTGGCGTCCGACCCGCGCGTGCCGTTCGGCGGCGTGAAGCACTCCGGCTTCGGCCGCGAGCTCGGCGTGCACGGCATCCGCGAGTTCGTGAACGTGAAGACGATCTGGATCAGCTACTTGCGCGGCTGATTCGCGAAGATGCGGAACGCGCAGCGGCCGTCGCCGCCCTGGAACGTCTCTTCGCGCTCGACGCGAACGCCGAGAAGCCGGCTGAGGACGTCGACCGAGACGGTACAGATCGATGGGTTCTCCATCGCGACGTTCAGGTAAGGGCAGTTCCGCTCGATGAGCCGATAGCCGTCGCGCGTCGTTTCCATCGACATGTAGGGATCGTCTTTGCTGTAGAGCCCTTTCAACGCGTCGACCTTCTCCGCGAGTGTGAGGTCGTGCACCGACGCCTCGGCCGCCTTCACTCTCGCCTCGGTGAGGCGGCGCAGCGGATCATCGCCGGCAAACGCGAGCAGATTCGACGCGAGCTCGTCGTACGCTTTTGGAAACAGATGGTCGCCTGCCGATGTGAGGCGAAAGACCGAGGCGGGACGTCCGGTACGGCGGCGATCGCCTTTCGGGACGTCGTTCGAAACCCACCCTTCGCGCTGGAGCTGGAGGAGCTGCTGACGCACGGCCTCGCCCGTAAGATGCAACACACCAGCGAGTTGCGCGATGGTCGCGACGCCGCGGTTCTTGAGCTCCGTCAGAATCGCGCGGCGGCTGTCCGGGAGCTGGGCGAGAGGAATGAGTCGCTCCTTTCGACGAAGGAACGACCGACGCAACGTTTTGCTGAATGACGGTGGGAAATTGGCTCCGGCAGTAGGACTCGAACCTACGACCCGCGGATTAACAGTCCGCTGCTCTACCAACTGAGCTATGCCGGAGTGCTGGCGAAGGGGGCGGAAAATAGCAAATGGTCTTCGCGGCGGTCAACAACCGTGCCCGGACGGCATCTATTCTCGGAGCGCGGCGCCGAGATTGGCGAGCATCGAGTCGACCGAATCGTCGCTGTATTCGATCAGCCGGATCGCCTCGTCGCCGGCCACCATCGCCGTGCAGCGGCGGGTGTGCGCCGGGCGGTAGAGCGCGATCACCGGCATCCGGTTGCGGTACCGCGCCGCCGCGATCTCGTATCCGACGCCGATCGACGGCATCGAGACCTCCGCCACCAGCACGTCCGCCTCGTCGATCCAGCGGAGGTCGCGGCTGAAAATCGCTCCTGGCTCGATCGGCTCGCCCTCGTCGCCGATGTGGTCGGCGATGACGTTCCCCGCAAGCACACGGTGCCCGTCGGCCTCCATCGCGGCGACGATGCGGCGGTACAGCGGAACATCGCGGCGGCCGCCGCTGATCGAGCCGGAAAAGTAAATCGTTCGAGGCACGATCGCAGTCTACAATCCGCCCGCATGTCGCGCGAGATCGTGATCAATGCGACGAAGCACGAGTCGCGCATCGCCGTCCTCGACGAGGGGCAGGTCGTCGAGCTGTGGGTCGAGCGGACGCGCCACCGCACCATCGTCGGGAACATCTACAAAGGCCGCGTCACGAAGGTCCTTCCCGGCATGCAGTCGGCCTTCGTCGACCTCGGCCTCGAGCGCGACGCGTTCCTCTACGTCTCCGACGTCATCGAAGACTTCGAGGACTTCGAGACCGACGGCGGCGATGAGCTGCAGCTCGATGACGTCTCGAACCACCGCCCCGAGACGTCCATATCCGACCTGCTGCGCGAAGGGCAGGAGATCGTCGTCCAGGTGTCGAAGGACACAATCGCCGGCAAGGGCGCGCGGATCACGAGCCACATCACGCTGCCCGGCCGCTTCCTCGTCTACATGCCGACGGTTTCGCATATCGGCGTCTCGCGGCGCATCGAAGAGGAGGGCGAGCGAGCGCGTCTCAAAGAAATCCTCGAGCGCATCCGCCCCGCGGGCCTCGGCGGCTTCATCGTCCGGACGGCAGGCGAGGAGCGGAACGAAGACGAATTCGTCGCCGACCTGAAGTACCTCACCGACCTCTGGGAACAGATTCGCCGCCGCGCCGAGAAGGGCTCCGCGCCGTCGGTGATGCATCACGACCTCGACCTCGTCCTCCGGACGATCCGCGACGTCCTCTCGCCCGAGTTCAAGAGCGTCTGGGTCGACTCGGTCGAGCAGTACCAGCGCATCGTCGAGTTTCTCGACCACATCCAGCCGGCGCTCGTCTCGCGCGTCCGGCTATACCGGCGCGACGAGCCGATCTTCGAGGAGTTCGGGATCGAGTCGGAGATCGCGAAAGCGCTGAAGTCGAAGGTGTGGCTCAAGTCGGGCGGCTACATCGTCATCAACCAGACCGAGGCGCTCGTCGCGATCGACGTCAACACGGGGAAATACGTCGGCAAGAAGAATCTCGAGGAAACCGTCTTCCGGACGAACCTCGAAGCCGCGAAGGAGATCGTCCGGCAGATCCGACTCCGCGACCTCGGCGGGATCATCGTGCTCGACTTCATCGACATGGAAGACCCGCAGAATCGCGCGCGGCTCTTCGAGGCGCTCGAGAACGAGATCAAGAAAGACCGTTCCAAGACGAAGATCCTGCAGATCTCCGAATTCGGCTTGATCGAGATGACGCGCAAGCGCGTCCGCCAGTCGCTCGAACGATCGCTGACGCAGGCCTGCCCGTACTGCGGCGGCTCGGGACGGATCAAGTCGAACACCACGATCGCGCTGGAGATCTGGCGCGAGCTGATGAAGGCGCGCGACTTCCACGAAGGGCAGGACGTCATCGTTCGCGTGAATCCGATCGTCTACGCGACGCTGCACGCCGGCGACCCGATCTTCGAGGAGCTGGAGCGCTCCCTCGGGATTCACCTCGTCTTCAAACCGGACGAGGCGCTGCATCACGAGCAGTTCGACGTCATGCGGATATGAAGAAAGCGCTCGTCGTCGTCCTCGGCGTGTACACGGCGGCGCATTTCTACTTCTCCGGCATTCGACAGCCGCTCGCTAACTTCTACGGCGACTTCCTCGCCAGCTTTCCTTCGTGGCGCTTGAGCGTGCTGTTCGGCCGGCTCGATCTTTACAAGGGAAGTCTCGCCGAGTTCTGGGCGATGCGCTTCGGCGGCACGCATCCGCTGTGGCACTACGGCCCGGTCGAGCACCTCGTCACCGTTCCGCTGTTCGCGTTCGGCACTCTGCGATCCGCGTACATCGCCTGGCTGATCGCGAACTACGTCTTCCTGATCGCGATCATCGTCCTCGCCGCGAAAGTCTTCAAACACCGCGCGCTCGCCGTTCTCGCGATCCTCAATTACAGCCCGCTTTTCGAGGCGCTGACGCAGCGGACCATCGAGATCTTCGAGCTGCTGCTGCTGTTCATCGCGTTCGCGCTCGCCCCCTCATCCGCCTTCGGCACCTTCTCCCCCCAAAAAGCGGGGGGAGAAGGGTCTCAAAATGGTGGATCTCGCGAGAAGCACCAATCGAGCGCCCTTCTCCCCCGCTTTTTGGGGGAGAAGGTGCCGAAGGCGGATGAGGGGGTCGCTTCGGGCGTAGCGATCGGATTCGCGGCGATGACGAAGTTCCTGCCGCTGATCTTCATCCCTTACTTCGCGTTGAAGCGCCGCGTGCGAACACTGAGCAGCGCGCTGATCACGATCGCGCTGATCGCGATCGCCACGCAGCTGGTCTTCGACTGGCGCTACAGCGGCACGGTCGTCCAGTTGCGAACGGGAGGAATGATCAGCAGCGTGCTCGATCAGAGCCTCGCCGGGATGATTCGACGATTGCACGGCTCCGAAGTCGTTGCACGCATTGCGATCGTCATCGCGCTCGCGCTGCTGTCATGGCTCTTCGTCCGGGCGCGAAACTGCTCGTCGATCGCGGACCTCGAGTGGAGCACGCTCATCGTCGCGATGGTCCTGCTCCCGCCGCACAACGAGCAGTACTACTTCGTGTTGCTGCTCTTTCCTTATCTGGCGCTCGCGGCGCGCGAACTGCGGCGCTGGGAGAAGTGGTGCCTGGCGCTTTCGTTCCTTCTGACCGGGACGTTGATACCGCTGTCGATCGTGAGCCGTCTCACCGGCATCAACGTCTTCTCGGCCTACCTTTCGCTCGGGATTCCCTTTGTGGGAGCCGCGATTCTGGCCTTTCTTTGCGCCTCCGGCATG
>DASYSN010000566.1:0-4285 GCA_036003305.1 Thermoanaerobaculia bacterium | reverse complement strand
CCGCTGCCGGCGATCCGGCCGGAGTGGCGCGACGTCCTCATCGCCAACCGCGGAAACGTGGAGATGACGTTGAAAGTCGCCGCCGCGTCGCCGAAGCCGCGCCCGCGCCGAGAGGATTTCACGTCAGGCGCGGCGTACCTGCGCGCTCTTCACGACACGGCCGCCGCCGCGGACGATTCGTTCCGTGACGCCGCCGAGCGCGTATTCAGCGCGATCGCCACACGGTGGCGTGCCCGCGACAATGCGTCGCTCGAGATGGCCGCGCTGATTCCACGGTCGCGCATCGAAGAAGTCCTCGCTGCGGGTGAACGCCTGAAGCGCGACTTTCCGCGCATACCATTTCTCCTTTCCGGCCCCTGGCCGCTGGAAGTGTTCGCCGATGCTGATCAGCAATGAAGAAGAGAAGCTGCGCAACGCGCTGACGTTCACCGAGTCGGTGATCCCGGAGCGAATCTCCGCCGATCCCGAGATCGTGGAGAACGGGCTCGCGAAGCTGGTGCTCTCGATCATCGAGCTCGTTCGCCGTCTCCTGGAAAAGCAGGCACTCCGGCGCATGGACAACGGCAGCCTCTCCGAGGAAGAGATCGAGCGCCTCGGCAGCGCGCTCATGAAACTCGAAGAGAAGATGGACGAGCTGAAGCGGGTTTTCGGCCTCTCGGATGACGACCTGAACCTTAAGCTCGGACCTGTTAAGTCACTGGACTGACGTGTGATATTTTCCGCGAATGCCTATTGACGATCGGGGACTCCAGCGACAGCCGCAGGGGCTGGTCGACATCCTCGACAAGATTCTGGACAAGGGCCTCGTCGTCGCGGGCGACGTAAAAGTCTCGCTGGCAAACGTCGAACTTCTCACGATCCAGCTCCGGCTCGTCATCTGTTCGATCGACAAGGCTGAGGCGATCGGCATCAATTGGTGGCGCTCGGACCGGTTCTACTCGGGCGATCGCGCACTGCAGGACGGGCCGGAACTGAACGCGCTGAAAGAGCGCATCGATGAACTCGAACAACAATTGAAATCAAAAGAGCTCCCCTCCGGGGCCAAGTCCGCAGAGAGGAAAGGCAGGTAAGCGATGGCTGTTGAACGCGCACCAGGCGGGACTTCACTGATCGATGTCCTCGACCGTATTCTCGACAAGGGCATCGTCGTCGACGCGTGGGTCAGGATCTCGCTCGTCGGCATCGACCTGATCACGGTTGAAGCTCGCGTCGTCATTGCTTCGATCGACACGTACCTGAAGTACGCAGAGGCGGTCGGTATCACGTCGACCGTCGCTCGTCCGGCGCTCGGCGAGCCCGGCGCAGGCGGCGGAGTCGGTTCGCCCTCGGGGACCGGCGCCAACGTTCCGAGAACGTAGAACGGGTTGGCAGGTAGTCAGGTTGGCGGGTGGTCACCGCCTACCCATCTACCTGCCTACCCGACCACCTACTTCTTCAGCCACTGATCGAACCAGTCTCCTGCGGTCGTGTACCAGAGCCGTGAGTTCTGCGGCTTGAGCACCCAGTGGCCCTCATCGGGGAAGATGAGCATCTTCGACGGGACGCCGCGCCGCTGCAGTGCGGTGAAGAGCTGCAGTCCCTGATCGATCGGGACGCGGAAATCGAGCTCGCCCTGGACGACCAGCGTCGGCGTCTTGAAGTTCTTCACGTAGTTGCTCGGCGACCACTTCTCGTACAGCTCGGGGTTGTCGTACGGGTTGCCCTTGAATTCGAACTCCGGGAACCACAGCTCCTCGGTCGCGCCGTACATCGACACCAGGTTGAAGACGCCGTCGTGTGAGAGGAGCGCCTTGAAACGATCAGTGTGGCCGACAATCCAGTCGATCATGTAGCCGCCGAACGACGCTCCTGCCGCGCCGATTCGCGAGCCGTCGACGTACGGAAGCGCGGCGAGGGCATCGACGCCGTTCATGATGTCGGTGTAGACGCGGCCGCCCCAGTCGCCGGAGATCTCTTCCGTGAACTGCTGGCCGAAGCCGGTCGAGCCGCGCGGGTTCGGCATGAGGATGACGTAGCCGCGCGACGCGAAGATCTCCGGGTTCCAGCGATACGACCAGGCGTCGCTCCACGCGCCCTGCGGACCGCCATGGATCAGCACGAGCGCCGGGTACCTTTTGTTCGGATCGAAATAGGGCGGCGTGACGAGGTGTCCCTCGATCTTCGCTCCGTCGGCGCCGGTCCAGTAGAAGTCGCGCGTCATGCCGACTTTCACGCTCGTCAGCAACGCGTCGTTCTCATGCGTGAGGAGCTGCGACTTCGACGTCCGTTTGTCGATCGCGTAGATCTCCGTCGGGCCGGTGATGCTGGAGCGCGCCTCGTAGAGAGTTTCGTTGTTCTTGCCGACCTCGAAATCGCCGACCGACCCGAAGCCTTCGATCAGTTCGTACTTGCCGTCCAGCATGATCTGGAAGAGCTGATCGGCACCTTGAAACGGCGCGATGACGTAGAGCGACTTCGAGTCGGGTGCCCAGTGCGCCGCTTCGATCCAGTTCGGGAAATCGGCGGCGAGCCGCGTCGACTGTCCGGTCGCGCGGTTGTAGAGCCACAGCTCCCATAGATCCGACTCGTATCCGGCGCGCGACTGCGAGCGGTACGCGATGTACTTGCCGTCGGGCGAGTACTGCGGCGACGTGTCGGCGCCGCGGCGCGTCGTGATCCGCTTCGCCTCGCCGCCCCCTGCCGAAGCAACGATCGGAACGATGAAGACGTCGGAGTTCGTCGAGAGCTCCGGATGCTCGTCCGTGTTGCGGGCGAACGCGAGCTCTTTCCCGTCGGGCGAGACGTCGAACTCGTCGCCGCCGCCGAGCGAGAAGGGCGGCGCGTCGAACGCGCCGGGAGTCAGGTCGCGCGGGGCGCCGCCGTCGAGCGGGACGTAGACGATGTGCGAGCGCGTCGGCGACGCGTTCCAGTGCCGATAGAGAAGGCTCGTGATGATGCGAGCGTGTGTTGCCGGAGCCGGCTCGACGTTGATATCGCTCACGACGATGAGGGCCTTGCCGTCGGGCAACCACTTGATGCTACCGGCGCCGCCCTCGAGGTTGCTGACGCGCTTCTGCGTGCCGGCAGCGACGTCGTAGAGCCACACCTGCTGGCTCGAAACGTACGCGATCCACTTGCCGTCGGGTGACCAAGCCGGCCCGCTGCCGTCAGCGACCGTGCGCGATGCGCCGCCTGCGGCGGGGAGGAGGTGAATGGCGCTGTGGCGTCCATTCGCCTTCATGTCGAGGGTGCTTTCGTCGAACGCGATCCACTTGTCATCCGGCGACAGGCGCGGCGAGTCGACTCGTTTGATGGCGAGCAGGTGGTCGATGTTGATCGGCGGCACCTGAGCGAGCGCGGACGCCGCGGCGACGATCGAGAAAAGAATCAGTGCTGTTTTCTTCATCGGATGTACCCCAGTGACTTCAGATTTTCGTAGTACTCCTGGTCGACTTTCGACGACGACGATTGCGTGTTCCGCGTTCCGTAGCTGGCGATACGCGTACCGCCGGAAACGCCGGGCATCTCGGAGGATGCCGGGAAGCCGAGGGCGTTGAGGATGGTCGGGCCGACGTCGAAGACGTGCGCGGGCGCGAGTGTCGACGTCGACGCGATGACGGCGCTTCCGGGCTGACGATCGCCGGGGAGGCCGACCACGACGACTTCGTATCCGGCTTTTGCCAGCGTGGAGACGATCGCCTGAATCCCATCGAGGGCGCGAACCGAGGCGGCAAGACGTGCGGACGCATCGAGCGGCAGACGATTGAGGACGACGTCGAGTGCGGGGAGGTAGACGGTCACGAAGCGCGGGGAGTCGCGCCGGATACTCGCAACGAGGCGCTTCGACGCTTCTTCGTCGACGCGCAGCGGATCGCCATGCGCAGCTGGGAAGATCGACTCCTGTCCGATGGAGTCGAGCGCGCCGGAGCGGACGCTCTCGGTCGTCCACCAGTTCACGGCGGCAGACGGCAGTCCGCGCGCGGCAACGATCTCCCAGACGTAATCGCGGCGGCGCACGGTGGGAGGGAGCGGCTCGCGTCGGCCGAGGCGCAGCGCGGGCGCGATCGCGTGGAGCACGAAGTCGTCCCGCGAGAGCGACTGGATGACGTGCGAGCCGGCCGCGAAACGGAGTCCCTCGATGGCGCGCACGCCGTGAACGGCTGGTGGAACGCCGGTACCGACCGAGGCCCAGCGCTCCGTTGCTGACTCGCCCGGCATCGGGCGGGCGGCTTCGGCGTGCGGCAAAGCGTTCGCGAGCGCCGGCCGCGATTCGAAGATGTCGTACGTGAGGCCGTCGACGGCGACC
>DASYSN010000565.1:0-5173 GCA_036003305.1 Thermoanaerobaculia bacterium | reverse complement strand
TTTTTCATCTGCCGCTGCGATTTCGGCGGCAGCGGGATCGCGATGATCGCGTCCGGATTGACCGTGTCGACTTCCGAGATGTCGTGAGGCTGTTGTGCTTCCGCGGAAATTGAAAATTGAAAATTGAAAATTGAAAAAGCGGCCAGCAACGCGACTTGCGCAAGCTTCACGGCTCTATTTTCAATTTTCAATTTTCAATTTTCAATTCAGCGAGATACTTTTTCGCCAGGTCCCGCGCGTACGACTGCGCCTCGCCGGTGCCGATCTCGCCCGTGAACACCGCCTCGCGCGTCCGCTCCAGCGCCCGGGCGACGTGCGGACCGCCGGGAACTTCGAGATCGTTTCCGCGCAACGGCAGCTTGAAGTTCTGGAACTCCTGGAAGCGTGCGACTTCATTGCTGTGATCCGGCTGCCACGCGGTAATGGCGCTGAGCAGCTCGGGCGACGCGTGGCGTAACAGCCGGAGGCGCTGCCGCTCCGACTTCGCCTCGGAGAGCGCATCGATGAAACGCGGTAGCTCGTTGGCGATCTGGATCACGTTGCGCGCCCGCTTCTGCGAGAAGCCGGAGCCTTCGAGCTCCACCGGCGACGCGTCGCCGCGCAGCAAGGCGCTCGTGTAGAGGACGTACGCGTCGAGCTCGCGATTCGCACGGACCTGCTTCTGCACCCATTCGAGCCCGGCGAGATCGGCTGTGCGTTTGCCGAAGAGGATGCCGAGGGCGCCGGTGCAGGCCAGCTCGAAGAGGACCTTCGGTGCGTCGGCTTCGTCCATCGCGAGGAACAGCTCGCGCCAGATCCGCTCGCGTGCCACCGTGCCGAGGGCGTCGCCCTCGATTGCGGTGCGCATGCGCTGCGCGGTGCCGGGCTCGATCGTGAATCCGAGGCGGACAGCGAGGCGGATCGCGCGGAAGATCCGCGTCGGATCGTCGACGAAACTCTCGTCATGAAGAATGCGGATGACGCGAGAGCGGACGTCGCGCTCGCCGCCGGACGGATCGACGAGCCGCGCTTCGAGCAGGTCGAACGCAATCGCGTTCACCGTGAAATCGCGGCGCAACAGATCGTCGCGCAGCTTCCCTTCCGAGACGGTCGGCAGCGCGCCCGGCTTGCGGTAGCGCTCCTTGCGCGCCGTGGCGATGTCGATCTCCGGCAGGTCGTCGGCGACGACCTTGTACGTCAGGAACTGCGGGAACGATTTCACGCGGCCGTTCAGCCGCTTCGCGAGCGCGCGGGCGAGCGTGGAGCTGCCCTGCTCGAGCGTCAGGTCGATGTCGAACGCCCCGCGGTCGAGGAGCATGTCGCGCACCGGACCGCCGACGAGATAGGGGTGGACGCCCTTCGCGATCGCCACCTCGCGCACGATCTCGATCGCGCGTCGTTGCGGAACGGGCAGCTCGGGCATGTTGTCGATCATGTTTAGTGGACGATGCTTTCGTAGATACGCGTCAGCGCGCGTATCCGCTGCCCCGCCCGAAACTTTCCGACCGTTTGCCGGGCCGCGTCGGACCTCGCGCGCGTCACGTCGGGCTTGAACAGGGCGGTTAGTATCGCATGAGTCATTTCATTCGGATCATTTGGTGGAACCAGAAACCCGGTGCGCCCTTTCTCCAGCCTCTGCACATTGATCGGAGTGGCCGCCGCGACGACATTCACCCCCACCACGAGCGCCTCGGCGACGAAACCGTCGTAATCATTCTCCTCGACCGCCGGATCGACCCACGCCGACAGCTCCGCCATCTCCTCCGGCGACGGTACGTGCGAGAACCACCGCCATTCCACGTCGTCCCGGAAGCGATCGATCCGATGCATCGTCTGCTCGACAAACGATTTGATGGACGGCCGCGCATAGGAGCCGATGGATTTTCTGTCATCCTGAGCTGGCGGAGCGGCGGAGCCGCGAAGCGCAGCGAAGGACCCGTTGCGCTCTTGCGATACGGGTCCTTCGCCGTCTTCGCGGCTCAGGATGACAGCAGCGCTGAAATATCGTTCCTCCACCGCTTCCGCCACATTGAACGGAGTGACGACAAACGCCGGCTGACCCTCCCGTCGGAATGAAAATCTTCTACGCGTAGACGCGATATTCGCCACAAACGGCTTGTCCATTCGCGGAAGCGTCCGTCCGGTGTAGACGTGCACCACGTCGGCTCGGGCTGAATCGACCTCGAAATGCGCCGCGTCGATGCGCTGGCACTTCCGTTCGTATTCGGACGCATCTTCGGTGACGACCTGTCCAACGATCACCACGGCATCGTAGTAGACTCAGAAGCCCTCGGATGCAGCATGCGATCGGCTTATTGAGCGGCGATGCCCATCTCGCCGCAGTCCTGCGGGAGCGGTGTCCGGAACGCGAGTTCGTGACCGATCGCGCGTCCGCGGAGTCGTGCCGCATCGCGATCGTCGAGGCCGACTCCGATCTCGACGCTCCCCGCAAGAGCGTCGTCCGGATCGTCTTGCTCGGAAGCGCGGCCGGCACCCGGCGGCAGGGCGACATCCGCGTCGACCGCGACGCGTTCCTGAACAATCCCGAAGAAACGCTCGCCGTCGGCGACGACCTCGCGAGCGTCGTCATCCACGCCGCCCAGCTCGAACAGGAAGTCGGCTATCTGACCGAGATCCACGAGCTGATGGCGATGACGGACGAGGAAGAGGTCTCCGAGCGCGTCACGCGCAGCGTCCTCAACCTGATCGGCCTCCCGAACGCCGCGCTGCTGCTGCACGACCCGCGTCTGGAGCGCTACGTCGTCAGCTTCAGCAACGATCCGGCGTATCACGACGAAGGGGAGTTCCTCTCCGGCGTTCCCCCCGATCTCCTGCAGCGCGCCCTCGGCTCGGGCGAGTACTACGGCTACGACGAGAAGCTCCATCTCGTCATCGTTCCGCTGCAGGTCGACCAGGACCTCATCGGCGTCATTCGCATCCCGGTCCCCGACGCGCACCAGCTCGACGCGAGCAACTTCTCCCCGGTCACCCGCTACCTGCGCGCCGTCGTCCAGGTCCTCGGCAATGTCTACCAACTCACGCGCAGCCGCGACCTGGCGATGCGCGACGACCTCACGAAGGCGTTCAATCGCCGCTTCTTCGAGTCGTATCTCGACGAGGAGATCGAGCGGGCGCGCCGCTACGGCTCGATGTTCAGCATCATCTTTCTCGACCTCGACGACCTCAAGACCGTCAACAACTTCTTCGGCCATCTCACCGGCTCGCGGACGCTGCAGGAGGTCGCCAAGCGCATCCTCAACGCGGTGCGCGGCATCGACAAGGTGGTCCGCTTCGGCGGCGACGAGTTCTGCATCATCCTGCCGCAGACCGATTCCGAGCAGGCGGCGGCGGTCGCGAACCGGGTGCGGCGCTCCATCGGCGACTCGTCGTTCAAGCTCGAGCCCGAAATTGAGATCTCCGTCACGGCGAGCTTCGGCATCGCCACCTATCCTACGCACGCCATGACGAAGGAAGATCTGATCCGGCAGGCCGACCAGGCGATGTATCGCGTCAAGTCGTCGACGAAAAACGCGATCGGCGTCGCGACGGTCGAAGACGCGACGCGGCCCGCCACCATATGAGCGAAGACGATCTCTCGATCCAGGGAACGCTCGCCGAAACGACCGTTCCCGACCTCTTCCGCTCTCTCGTCCGCAGCAGCGAGACCGGCATCGTCTCGCTCGACGCGGTCGGCCGGAACGACGTCATCTACTTTCAGGAAGGGAGGATCATCGCCGCCATGTCGAGCGACCCTGACATGGGTCTCGCCGAGATCCTTCTGCGCAGCGGCGACATCGACCTCCAGCAGTACAACAGCGCGATGGAGCGCGTGGTCGTCGCACGCCGCATCGGCACCGTCCTCGTCGAGCTGGGCTACCTCGATCCCGACGAATTGCTGCGCTCCGTCGAGCGCCAGGCGAACTCGATCGTCCTCAACGCCATGGCGTACCGCACCGGCGGCTACACCGTCGAGTTCACGTCGAGTCTGCCGGACGGAATCATCGCCCTCCCGCTCAGCACCGAGCGGCTGATCCTCGACGGCGTCCGCCGCATCGAGTACTGGTCGCTCATCTTCCGCGGCATCGGCCGCCTCGACCGGACGCTCGAAGCCGTCCCCGGCGCCGAGATGCGCAGCTACTCGCTGGAGCTGAACGACGACGAGAGCCACATCCTCTCGTTCTTCACCGAGCCGCAGACGGTCGCGAGCGTCTGCGCCCGCAGCTACCTCTCGAATTTCCTCACCTGCCGCACGCTCTGGGGCATGCTCGCGGTGAACCTCCTGCAGGACAACGCCGAAGCCGACGCCATCGACGAGAAGCGCGCCGCCCAGCAGAACGAGTACGAGCTCGAAGCCGAGATCGAGCGCTACAACACGGTCTTCGAGAAAGTCTTCAGCGTCGTCTTCCAGAAAGTCGGCGACCACGTCTACGACTTCATGGACCGCGTCGTCCTCCACCTCTCCCCCGAAACCCTCCCCTACCTCTCCGGCATGACCCTCGTGAACGAAGGCCGCGTCGACGTCGACCAACTCCTCAACAACGTCGTCGCCTCCGGCTCCCACGACCAATCCGCCGTCGTCCGCAACGTCCTGAAAGAGCTCCTGTTCGGATGGATCTACGAAGTGAAAACCGAGTTCGGCTCGGATGTGGAGGGGGAGGTGGTGCGGATGGCGGAGGGGCTGGGGAGATAGTCCTCGGTCCTCGGTCCTCGGTCCTCGGATGTTAGACTGGGACTCCCACACGCTCTTCTCGCGCTCTCGTCGGCACCGACGACGAAATGGGTGATTACAAGAATCTGGAAGTCTGGAAGAAGAGCCGCGCTCTGACGGCCGACATCTATCGAGTTACAGAGCGATTCCCTCGGTCGGAAATGTTCGGCATTACGTCGCAGATGCGACGGGCAGCTATGTCGATCGTATTGAATGTGGCTGAGGGGAATGGCCGCTGGACGGATCGTGACCAGAGATCGTTCATCGTGACCGCTCGCGGTTCAGCGTGCGAGGTGGAAGCCGTGGTCTACCTCGCCGAGGATCTCGATCTCATCACGTCGGAGACGTCGGAGGATCTTCGCAAGAAGACGAACGAAATCGGCCGGATGTTGAACGGCCTGCTGAGGTTTTACCGAAAGACTTGATAGTCCTCGGTCCTCAGTTGGATTCTGCCCATCCGAGGACCGAGGACCGAGGACCGAGGAC
>DASYSN010000564.1:0-2537 GCA_036003305.1 Thermoanaerobaculia bacterium | reverse complement strand
TCCCGCGCGTCCGTCGTTCGAGATCCAGAGCCCGTCGCTGTCCGGTCCGCGCGACTGCATGACGTCACGGCAGTTGATCAGCTCCGATCGATCGACCGGCCCCGCGTCGCCGTAAACGAAGATGCCGTTGATGCCGCACATGTGCGGGGGCGAATTATGCGTTAGTCGGCATCCGGCATCCGGCATCCGGCATCCGGCATCCGGCATCCGGCATCCGGCATCCGGCATCCGTCATGAACCGGATGACGGATCACGGATGACGGATCACGGATCACGGATGACGTGGTACAGCCGGATCGAGGTCCCGACGCGCGTGAAGTCCGGCCGCGAAACCAGCCAGCGGAAGGCGGTCGGATCCCAGCCGTTCCAGATCGCGATCTCGGTTTCGCTGACGGCGAACCAGCCGGGCGACGGGTGATGCGGGTCGATGTGGTGGACGTTGCGGAAGCCGAGCGCGTTCAGGTCGGCGCGGGTGAAGACGAGCATGCCGAGGTCGTCGATGCGGTTGGTGCGGCAGACGTTCCGAAGGCGGATGAGGTCCTGTCCCCAATCGAGATTGCTGTCGGAGAGGACGCGCTCCGGATGGGGGCCGGCGGCGGCGTTCATCCAGGAGAGGTAGTCGGGATGGGCGAGTGCGCTGTCGGCGATGAGCCAGAGCGCGAGGATCGCTCCGAGCCATTTGAACCGCTGCAGTCCCTGTGCGGCGACGATCGAGAGCGGACCGTAGATCGGGAGGATGTGGCGGACGCCGACGTTGATATGCGTCGTCATCGCGACGGCGAGGATGACCGCGGCGACGGCGAGCACCGGGCGTGCGCGCTTCGAGACGATCGCGCCGAGGACGACGAGGATCAGAAACGGTAGGGGCGTCTTCACGCCGAGAACGATCGGGAAGTAGTACCACCAGCCGTGATGCGAGTAGCGGCCGAGGAGGAAGGCGTCGCGGCCGATTTGATCGTCGAGCTTCAGTTTGAGCAGGCCGCCGGCGAAGAGCGGCGCCGGCATCACCATGTGATCGGCGATCCAGGGCGAGCCGAAGGCGAGTTGCGTGTCGTTGTGCAGCGCGGGGTTGGCGGCGGTCATCGTGCCGAAGGAGCCGAAGTAGGCGAGCCAGACGGCGAGAACGGCGATGAGGATCGTCGCGAGCGTTTTCAGGGAGGGGCGCTTGTGATCGAGGAGACCAATGATCGGCGCGCTGACGAAGAAGAACGGTAGGAATGAGAACTTCGTCAGCAGTCCGAACGCCATCGCGCCGCCGAGGAGGAGCGTCGACCGCCACGAAGGATCGCGGTGGAAGCGATCGAGTGCCCATAAGGCGAGCGGCAGCGCAGCCGCTCCCGCCATGTCCGTCGTCGCCAGCCCCGCATGTGCCAGCACCGGAGGCAACAGCGAAAAGAGCGCCGCCGCAATAACCGCGGTCATCGCATCGAACCGCTCCCGGGCCCACCCGAACACCGCGACGATTCCGATGACGAGAAACAGCAGATTCCCGCGCCGGCCCTTCGCGATCCCGCCGACGTAGTCGCCGCCGGACGCCAGCAACGCGTTCCCCTTCTCCACCCAGCTTCCGCGCGGCTGCGGCACCCGAACGAACGGCAGCGCCTCGACCGCCCGCGCCAAAGGCGGATGCTCGAGATCGATCGAGTAGCGATGCTGCGTCAGGTACTCATGCCCCGCCGCAAGGTGCAGCAGCTCGTCATAAACCGGGCTGAAGACGCGGTGCGTGGCGGCGACGCGGATGGCCGCGATGATCACGATGAGGGCGAGGAGGTACTTCACGAGTGAATCTTAGTGGTCGGTGGCCGGTCGCCGGTGGCCAGTTCGATCCGGCCACCGGCCACTAGCCACCGGCAACTATAGAATCCCCCCATGCGTCGCATCCTCACGGTCATTCTCGCCCTCACCGCCACGCTCGCCTTCGCCCAGCCGTCCAATCCGCCGCTCCTCGGCTTCTCCTCGGGCTCCGCCGAGAAGGAGCGCGCGCTGGAGCAGCAATTCGACTCGCAGCTCCATCGCGACAACCTGCGCGACTGGATGAAACGCCTCTCCGCGCGGCCGCACCATGTCGGCTCGCCGTACGACAAAGAGAACGCGGAGTTCATCGCGTCGCTCCTCGAGTCGTGGGGCTACGACACGCACATCGAGGAGTTCTACGTCCTCTTCCCGACGCCGAAGACGCGCATGCTCGAGCTGACCGCGCCGGAACACTTCACGGCGAAGCTCTTCGAGCCTCCGATCGCCGCTGACGCGACCTCGGGCCAGACGAGCGAACAGCTCCCCGTCTACAACGCCTACTCGATCGACGGCGACGTCACCGGCGATCTGGTCTACGCCAACTACGGCGTCCCGGCGGACTACGACGTCCTCGCGCGCAACGGCATCGACGTACGCGGCAAGATCGTCATCACGCGTTACGGCGGCTCGTGGCGCGGCATCAAGCCGAAGGTGGCCGCCGAGCACGGCGCGGTCGGATGTCTCATCTACTCCGACCCGCGCGACGACGGCTACTTCCAGGGCGACGTCTATCCGAAGGGCGC
>DASYSN010000563.1:0-4886 GCA_036003305.1 Thermoanaerobaculia bacterium | reverse complement strand
ACAACCGCGCGATGTCGCGCGAGCTGCGCCGCATCGAGTCGGAGGAACGCAAGCGCGCGAAGGTGAAAGTCAATCCGGAATGAAGCGCCTCCTCGTCACGGGCGGCACCGGAGGGCTCGGAAGCGTCGTCGTCCCGCGCCTGTCGCGCGATTACGAATGCATCGTGATGCGGCGTGGTGAAACGCCGGCGATCGACGGCCCGCTCTTCGGCGTCGTCTCGCTCGCCGGCGCCTTCGCCGCCGGCTCTTCGACCGAAATCGCGCAGCAGATGATCGAAGCGAATCTCTACAGCTTCACCCGCGCCCTCGATCTCGCGTCGCCGCACCTCGAAGAGCGCGGCCGGATCGTCGCGATCAGCTCCGCCGCCAGCCTCACCCAACCCGCCGGCCTCTCCGCCTACGCCGCATCAAAGGCCGCACTCAACGCCTACGTCCTCACCCTCGCCCACGAGCTCGCAAAACGCCGCATCACCGCCAACGCCCTCCTTCCCACCGCCCTCGCCACCGCCCCCATGCGCACGCAAATGCGCGACGACCAACTCGTGCCTCTGGAGCGCGTCGCCGAGTGGATCGCGTTCCTGCTCTCCGACAACGGCGCCGGCGTGACAGGGCAGTTGATCAAGCTCGACGCGTGAGGCATTTGCCTCGTGTAGCGTAGGCTTCCAGCCTGCGCCCACCGCCCACCCAGGGCGCAGGCTGGAAGCCCGCGCTACACGCCGATGGTTACTTGCCCCCGAAGTTCAGGCCCCACGAGGTCTTCACGAGCCAGTCCATCAGTTCTGTTCCGTTGACCGGCCGCGAGATCCAGAAGCCTTGGGCCAGATCGCAGCCGAGGTCGCGGAGCATGTTCCACGTCGCCTCATCTTCCACCCCCTCGGCGCAGACCTGCTTGCCGAGGTTGTGGCCGAGGTCGATGACGGTGCGGACGATCGCGGCGTCGGCGTCGCTCGTCGTCATCCCACTCACGAACGACTTGTCGATCTTGATCTCGTCGATCGGGAGCTGGCGGAGGTGCGTTAGCGACGAATAGCCGGTACCGAAGTCGTCGACCGAAAGCCGTACGCCCATCGACTGCAGCATCGACATGACCGCGAGCGCGTGCGCCGGGTCGGCCATGATGCTGCTCTCCGTGATCTCGATCTTGAGGAAGCGGGGATCGACGTCCCACTTCGTCAGCATCGCGTGGATCTTCGACGGCAGCGCCTGGTCGAGCAGGCTCTTCGCCGAGATGTTCACCGCGATGTGAATCGGTGCGCCCGCCTCGCGCCACGCGTGCACCTGCGCCAGCGCGCGCTCGAGGAGCCAGTCGGTGACGAGGCGGATGAGGCCCGTCCGCTCCGCGATCGGGACGAAGACTGTTGGTGATATCTGTCCCCGCTGCGGATGGTTCCACCGCAGCAGCACTTCCGCGCGCGTCATGAGGCCGCTGCGCATGTGCAGCTTCGGCTGGAAGAACGGCTCCAGCTCGTTGCGCTCCAGCGCGTGACGCATCTCGACGACGAGCGACAACTGGTCGGCCGATTGTTTCTTCGACTCGTTCTCATCGCGATGGAACGAGTAGCCGGTCTGCGCCTGCTTCGCGGCGTACATCGCAACGTCGGCGCGGCGGAGCAGCATGCGTGCGTCGGTGCCGTGCGACGGATAGAGGGCGATGCCGATGCTCGCGCCGATCTCGAGCACCTGCCCGTCGACGATCACCGGCTGTTCGAGCGCGTTCAGGATGTTGCGCGCCGTTCGCGCCACGTCGGTCGAGTCCATCGCGCCGCCGAGGAGGATCGCGAACTCGTCGCCGCCGAGGCGCGCGACCGTGTCTGATTCGCGGAGCTGATTGCGGAGGCGGAACGCCACCTGCTGCAGGAGCAGATCGCCGAACTGATGGCCGAACGTGTCGTTGACCTCTTTGAAGCGGTCGAGGTCCATCAGCAGAAGCGCGAGCGTCGCATTCGCCTCGCGCGCGCGGTCGATCTCGCGGTTCAGCGTCTCGAACAGCATCGTCCGATTCGGCAGATTCGTGAGGCCGTCGTGCATCGCCTGATGGCGAAGACGCGTCACCTGCGACTTCTCCGCCGTGATGTCGCGGACGAACGCGACCCAGTGCGTGAGGGCGCCCGCGTCGACCACCGGCACGAGCTCCAGGTCCAGCTCGAACTCGCTGCCGTCCTTGCGAAGCGCCGTCGCTTCGGCCACGAACGGACGGTGCTCGAACACGTGCTGCAGCAATGCCGCCGAGATCGCCGCCTGCCGCTCGACGATCCCGAACGCGAACGGCGTCTGGCCGATGATCTCCTCGCGGCCACGGCCGTACAACGTGCAAAAGCCGTCGTTCACGAACGCGATTCGCGGCCCCTCTGCCTCGACCGCCGGCGTGAGGATCGCGATGCCGTGGGCGGAGACGTGGACCGCCGTGCCGAGAGCTGGAGCTGCTCGGCCTGGAGCCGCTGCTCCGATAGGCGCCGCTCCAGCGTCGCGGGCGACTCGAGGGTCGTCGTCCACGGCGTACGGAAAGAGATCACGTCATCGGACATGGCCTGGAAGTTGGAGCGCAGCGATCATAGCGTAGGCCGCCATGCGTTGCCCCGTGTGCGATTCATCGGATCTTGCACCCTTCGCTTCGCGCGAGCGGATCGCGGAGGAGCTGCGCATCCGGCGCGACTTCTTCGCGTCGCGCATCGACGGTGCGATTGACGAGGCCGAGATGAAGGACCGCTTCGACGTATTGCACAAAACGGCGTCCGCCATTCTCATCTGCGAGACGTGCAATGTCCTCGTGCGGGAGGACGACTGCCGCGACTTCGAGTCCGACCCGTATCCCGCGTACGTGATGGAGCGGATGCTGCGCGCGCAGATCGACGCGTATCGCGCGAAGGAGCACTGGCTGCGGCCGATGCTCACGGCCGGCGCGAACGTGATCGAGGTCGGCAGCTACGTCGGCGCGTTTCTGCACGTCGCGCATGAATGGGAGTGGACCGCGACCGGCGTCGACGTCGGCGACGACACCGCCCACTTCGCGGCGGCGCATTCGTACCCGACGCGCCACGCGTCCTTGGAAGAGTGCGCGTTCGAAACCGCGTCCTTCGACGCCGTCTTCATCTGGAACACGTTCGAGCAGGTAGACGACCCGAAGGCGCTTCTGAAGGAGTCACGCCGGATCATGCGCGACAAAAGCCTGCTCGCGATCCGCACTCCGAACGCGACCTTCTACGCGACGGAGCGCGACCCCGAGGATCTCGCCTGGAGCAATCTCCTCGGCTTCCCGCACCGCTTCGGCTTCACGCCCGCGGCGCTGGAGCGCCTGGCGCACGCCTGCGGCTTCGAGCTGGCCGAGTGCCACGGCGACACGTACATGCCGACGATGCGCGAGCGCTTCACCGCCGTCGCCCGCAGAGAAGAAACGGAAGTGACGCGCGCCCTCCGTGAATCGGGGCGCGCGCCATGGTTCGAATGCATCTACCGCGCAATTCCGTCATCCTGAGCCGGCGTAGCGCGGCGAAGGATCTCCAGATGCGCCGCTCGAGCCACATGCGGCGCATTTGGAGATCCTTCGCCGTCTACGCGGCTCAGGATGACGGCTTTGCCGTCACTTCCGCTCGATCGTCACTTCGCCGCCGTTGAACGACTCGAGTGTTCCACCCGGCTTGATGTAATCCTTCGCCGCAGTGTCGTTCTTCAGGTAGGCGTCAAAGAACGCCGTCGAGGCGATCTTCGCGGCCGTGAAGATGCGGCGATCGCGCTGGTAGAGGCTCGAGCCGCCGCGGCCGCCGTTTCCGCGGGTCGCCATCTGCGGCTGCGGATTCATCGGATCGCTCCCAGGGTAGTAACCGCCACCGTTCGACATGCGAACCGGGATCTCGTCATCGCTGATGTCGCTCAACGTGCCGCCGGCGAACGTCATGTGCCGTGCGCCGTTGAAACTGAGGAAGAGCTTGTCGCCCGCCGGGCTGTACGCGAACGCGTCGTGGCGCGGCTTCGCATCGCCCGCCGTGAAGTAGTCGAGCGACCCGGTGATGAACATCATCGGGATCGTCACGTCCTTCCACGAATCCTTCGTCAGCCCCAGCGTGTTGGTCGTGCCCTGCGGCGAGAAGACGACCGCCGCCTTCACGCGTGGATCGGCGATGCGGAGCGGCGGATTCGTGGCGAAGCTGGTCATGCCGCTCACCATCATCGCGGTGAACGCGCCGTACGAGTGGCCGCTGACGGCGATCTTCGACGTGTCCATCCGCCCGCCGAGCTCGGGATACTTCTTCTCGAGGTTCGACAGGTTGTCGATGATCAGCTCGATGTCGCGGGCGCGATTCTCCCAGTCGGACGCCGTCTGCGTCTTCCAGATCGCCTCGGCGAGCGGATCGGGCTGCTGCGGCGTCTGCCCCTGCTGTGCCGTCTGCTGCGCGTTGCGCGAATTGCGTCCCCGTCCCTCGGCGCGCGCCTTCTCCATCTCCGCCCGACGCTGTTCGCGCCGCTGTTCGAGGATCGGCCCGAGCTTGCCGGAATCGGCGTGCGACGGCTTGATGACGATGTAGCCGTGCCCCGCCCAGTACTCGGTCAGCGGCGTATAGCCGACGTTCGAGCCGCCGAAGCCATGCGAGAAGACGATGACCGGATACGGGCCGCCGCGCGTCGGGTACTCGATCGTCATGACGAGATCCTTGTTCCGCGCCGAGTCGTGCAGGATGGCATTCGGAATCGACCCGACCGGATACGTCGTCTCGTCGGGCAGGTAGTGCGCCAGCGTCGTCTTCGACGCCATGCCAGTGCTTGTCGTGGTCGCCGGCGTCTGCGCCTTCTGCGGCTGCGACGCGCACGCGACCAGCGCGGCAACGGACGCCGCGCAGAAGAGTTTTCGGAACATCAATACCTCCGAGTCGTTACCGCAATCTATACTCATCA
>DASYSN010000562.1:0-3357 GCA_036003305.1 Thermoanaerobaculia bacterium | reverse complement strand
TCGCGGATGCACTCGCGCAGCCGCGCCGACATCTCGAGCAGCAGTTCGTCGCCGGCCGTGTGGCCGAGGGTGTCGTTCACGCTCTTGAAGTGATCGAGGTCGATGAACATCACCGCGAGCGACCGGCCGTTGCGGCGCGCGCGGTTGATCGCGAGCGCGAGGCGGTCGGTGAAGAGGCGCCTGTTCGGCAGATGCGTGAGGACGTCGTGGTAGGCGTGGAACTCGATCTGTTCTTCCGCGCGCTTCCGGTCGCTGATGTCGACGACGGTGGCGTGGATCATCGCGGACTCGCCTTGTCCGACCAGGCCGAGGTTCTGGAGGACCCAGACGCGGGCGCCGTCGGCACGACGGAGCTCGATCTCGACGCCGTTCAGGATCCCGGCGTCCTGCAGCATCGTCGCGAGCTCGTCGCGCTCGACGCGGCGCTCGAAGAGCGCGCCGGCTGACGTGCCGACCAGGTCGTTCCGCTTCGCGCCGACCAGGTTCGCGAAAGTGGAGTTGCAGTCGACAATCTCGCCGTTCACGTCGGTGATGTAGACGCCGGCCGCGTTCTGCTCGAACAGCAGCCGGTAGCGCACCTCCGACTCGCGCAGCGCCGCCTCCGCCGCAAAGCGCGCCGTGACGTCGCGGAAGCTCCAGACGCGCACTTTCGCGATCCCTTCGATCGTGCGGCCGATGGAGTAGCGCTCGAACCGCCGTCCGTCCTTGAACTCGAGCAGATCGAAGCTCTCGGCCTCCGGCTGCGCGTACAGCGTGGCGATCGTGTTCTCGAACTCGACCGGCTGCGAGAGCTGGTCGATCACGGTCGAGCGGACGAGCTGCTCGTCGGCGGTGTCGATGATGTCCTGCGGGATGCGCCACATGTCGACGTAGCGCTGGTTGTACGTGAGGATGTGCCCGCGGTCGTCGGTGACGAGGATGCCGTCCGCGGTCGAGTCGAGCGTCGAATGCAGGAGCGTGACGGCGCGCCGCGCCTCGCGCTCGGCGCGCTTCCGCTCGCGCATGTCGCGGCCGATGATCACGGCGCCCGCCGCCTCTCCCTGGTGGATGACCGGCGAGATCGAGAGCGTCAGGTCGACCTTGTGTCCGTCGCGCGACCGGAACGCGTATTCGGCGCTCCGCACCGAACGGCGACGCAGCGTGGAGTTGAGATCGTCTTCCCGCGACGCCAGGAACTCTTCGATGCGAAGTCCCGTCAGCTCGTCGGGCCTGTAGCCGAGCAACTGTTCCGTCGCGTTGTTCGCGAACTGGATGCGGCCGTCGCGGTCGCAGACGAAGAGGACGTCGACCATCGTGTTGATGATCTGGTTCGCCGCGAGCGACGGCGTGATCGGCACGAGGTCGTAGCGCCGGACGACGTAGCCGACGACAGCGACGAATCCGAAGATCGGCAGGAAGCCGAAGGGATAGACCGCGATGCCGAACTTCGCGAAGAAGTCGACGCAACCGAAGTAGGCGATCCCGAACGCGATGATGAGGAGCCGGATTCGCACCCGCTCCACGCCGCGTGCATCCGGCTGCGCGCGGATGAACTCCCCGAGCGCCGCGATGAGGAAGCCGAAGAAGAAGAGAAGGAACGGGATGCTGGTGACGAGGTCGTAGCGCGGGTAATAGCCCCACCAGTAGTGGCGGACGGCTGGGATCAGGTCACTCGTCTCGACGCCGATCGCGCTGAACGCCGCCGCGATGATCCACGCGCCCCAGACGACGCCGCGACGCGACGGAAAGACGCGCAGCATCTCGACGCTGAACTGGTAGATCGCCGGCGCGAGGAACGGAACGCCGAGGTACGCGAGGCGCGCCCAGCGGAGGGCCGTGACCGCATCCGCCGATAGGTACATCATCGTGAACGCCGCGAACCAGATCGACGCGACGACGGTCAGGGCGAAAAACGCGCCGCTCACGCGCGACACCCGGCGCGTCACCACCCGGAGGCCGAACATCAGCATCAGCAGCGTCGTCGCTGCCGTCGGCACGGCAAAAGGCGAGAATAGATAGACCGGTGTGTCGATCGCGGGCACGATGGACTCGCTGAAACCTGGGAGAGAGAGTTCTTATTGTATGTCCAGAACGGTTGAAGTGCTGATCATTGGAGCGGGCGTGACCGGCGCCAGCATCGCGCACCACCTCGCCTCGTACGGAGTCCGCGACATCGCCGTCATCGACCGCGCACCCGCCCTCGGCGGCGGCAGCTCGCCGCGCGCCACCGGCGGTTTTCGAGCGCAATTCGAGACGGCGGTGAATGTCCGGCTATCGATGCTCTCGCGCGAAAAGCTGCTGCGTTTCGAGGAGGAGACCGGCGTCAATCCCGGTTTCGCGCAACACGGCTATCTCTTTCTCGCACGGTCGCCCGAGGTCCTCGACTGCCTGCGCGATGCCGTCGAGGTGCAGCACGGGTGCGGGGCGACGGAGTCGCAACTCATCAGCGCGGACGAGGCGCGGGCGATCAATCCCGCGATTCACGACGACGCGATCATCGGCGGGACGTTCTCCCCTGCCGATGGCTTCATCCGCGCGATGCAGATTCTGCGCGGCTACTACGAGTCGGCCCGGCGGCAGGGCGTCGAGTTCTTCTTCGAGGCCGACCCTCGCGACTTCTGCGCGCGCGTGACGGTGAACGCTGCCGGCGCGTGGGCGGCGGAGATCTGCGACGTGCCGATCGCTCCCGTGGAGCGGCACGTCGCCATCACGGTCGAGACAGCGGCGCTCGCCGAAACGATGCCGATGACGATCTGGACCGACGACGGGTTCCACCTCCGCGTCCGCGATCGCCGCGTCCTGCTGCTCGCCCCGCCGCCGCTGATGCCGTCGATCGAGTCGATCGCGCACGAACGCGTTCCGTGCCTGCGGGAAGTGCCGCTCGATCCCGCCGGCGCATGGTCCGGCTTCTACGAGATGACGCCCGACCGGCACGCCATCATCGGCTGGCTCAACGATCACCTCTTCGTCGCAGGCGGCTCGTCCGGCCACGGCGTCATGCACGCTCCCGCCATCGGCCAGATCGCCGCCGAGATGATTGCCGGCCGCACTCCCAGCATCGACGTCCACGCACTGCGTCCGCAACGCTTCGCCGAGGGAGAGGCGATCGTGTCGAGCGAGCTTTTGTAAGGTTCGCTCCCCTCATCCGCCTTCGGCACCTTCTCCCCTCTCACGAGGGGAGAAGGGCGCTCGATTGAGGCTTCTCGCGAGATTGAGTGGGTCTCGCGAGACTCATGTTCGAGTGCCCTTCTCCCCCGGTGACGGGTGAACGTACCGGAGACATCGAGGACATAAACCGGGGACATCGAGGACAGTTTCAAAGGATACTTGGTCGTCAGTGGCAGGAGCTGTGGAAGGTGTGGGAAACGCCAGCTTCAC
>DASYSN010000561.1:0-3771 GCA_036003305.1 Thermoanaerobaculia bacterium | reverse complement strand
CCTCTCGATCCTCTGCGTGCCGCTGATCATCAAGGAGCGGATCGCCGGCGCGATCTACGTCGACCATCGGCAGGCGCGCCACCTCTTCTCGCAAAAAGACGCGAATTTCCTGGAGGCGTTCGCCGACCAGGCGGCGATCGCGATCGAGAACGCGCGGCTGTATGAGGAGCTCGAAGAAGCGCGAACGCGGCTCTCGTTGGAGAACGAATCGCTGCGGCGCGAGGTGCTGGTCGAGAAGCACCTCGACTCGATCGTCGGACATTCCGAGCCGGTCGCGAAGATCCAGTTCGCGGTGCGGAAAGCATCCGGCAGCAACTCGACCGTGCTTCTGCGCGGCGAGTCTGGAACGGGCAAGGGGCTGGTCGCGCGGATCATCCACAACATGGGGCCGCGGCGGAACGGGCCGTTCATCCACTTCAACTGTGCCGCGCTTCCCGAGACGCTGGCGGAGTCGGAGCTGTTCGGGCACGAGAAGGGCGCGTTCACCGGCGCCGATCGCCGCAAGCTCGGCCGGTTCGAGCTCGCGAACGGCGGGTCGATCTTCCTCGACGAGATCGGGAAGATGTCGCTGGCGATGCAGGCGAAGCTGCTCCGCGTCGTGGAGGAGAAGGAGTTCGAGCGCGTCGGCGGGACGCAGACGATCAAGACCGACGTCAAGATCATCGCCGCCACGAATCTCGACATCGAGAAAGCGATCGACGACAACTCGTTCCGCGAGGACCTCTTCTATCGCCTGAACATCATCCCGCTGCAACTGCCGCCGCTCCGTGAGCGCAAGGACGACATCCCGCTCCTGGTCGAGCACTTCATCCGCAAGATCTCCAAAGACCTCGGCATCGAGCCGAAGCGCCTGGAGCCGGGGATCCTCGATCTGTTCATGCGCTATCACTGGCCGGGCAACATCCGCGAGCTCGAGGCGACGCTCCACCGCGCGATCGTGATGTCCAACGGCGACACGATCACCCGCAACGAGTTCTACAGCCTCTTCGGCGGGACGGCGAACGCGGTCATCGCCGACGCCCCGCCACCGTCGCCGCAGTCGCTCCTGAATCCGAGCCTCGCCCGGCTCGAGATCACGAGCGACGTCTACGACGAGGTGCTCGCCAGCGTCGACAGACAGCTCATCGAACGCGCCCTCGAGACCTGCGGCGGACGCATCCGCGAAGCCGCCCGGCGTCTCGGCCTTGCGCGGAACACGCTCAAGTCGAAGATGCAGAAGTACAACATCACCGGTCGAGAGTGACTATCATCGCGGCTGCTTGATCCACTACGCCCTCTCCTGGCGCGACACGAACGAGCACCTCTTCGACATCGCCATTCGGTTCGTCGCGCCGGACGACCAGCCGCGGCTGATCCTGCCGTCGTGGCGGCCCGGCAAGTACCAGATGCAGAACTTCGCGGCGAACGTGCGCGAGTGGACGCCTAACCTCCGCAAGCTCTCGCCGAACGTCTGGTGCGCGGACGCGAAACGGGGCGATGAGGTCGAGGTGCGCTACCGCTATTGGGCGGGCGTGCTCGACGCTGGATCGAGCTACCTCGACCGCTCCGAGGCGTACTTCAACGGATCGAATCTCTTCATGTGGGTCGACGGGCTGCGGTCGGACGAGTGCGTACTCACGGTCGACACCGAGTGGCCGATCGCTTGTCAGCTTCCGGGCGACGGAAAAGAGCTCCGCGCGCGCAACTACGACCACCTCATCGACTCGCCGGCGATCGCGGGGCCGTTCGCGATCCAGTCATTCGAGGAGAGCGGCGCGACGATCCGCTTCGTGTCGGTCGATTGCGATACGGCGCGGTTCGTCGAGCCGATGCGCGGAATCGTGCGCGAGCAGGTGGCGGTCTTCGGCGAGCTGCCGCTGCGCGAGTACCAGTTCCTCATCCACGGCGGCGACCGGTGGCACGGCGTCGAGCACGAAGACTCGTGTTCGATGATCGTGAAGCGCGGCGGGGGCGACTTCGACGAGCACTTCCTCTCGCTTGCGTCGCACGAGTTCTTCCACGTTTGGAACGTGAAGCGGATGATGCCGGCCGCGTTCGCGCCGTACGACTACACCACCGCGACGCCGACCCGGCTGTTGTGGGCGATGGAGGGCATCACGTCGTACTACGGCGACCTCGCCCTCGCGCGCAGCGGGTACTGGAGCGAGCAGCGGTACCTGCGTCACCTCGCACACGAGATCGAACAGCTCGAGTCGTCGCACGCGCGGACGCATCTCTCCCTTTCCGACACCAGCTTCGACGGCTGGGTCCACGACACGACGCGTCCGCACGACCGCGGCAACTCGTGGTACTCGTTCTACACGAAGGGCGAGATCGTCGCGGCGCTGCTCGATCTGACGCTGCGTGCGCGCGGCATGTCGCTCGACGAGGTGATGCGCGTGCTGTGGGCGGAGCGGATCCTCGATGAGGACGCCGTATCTCGCGTCATCGACGATCCGGCGTTCTGCGCCCGCTATATCGACGGCGTGGAGCCGCTCCCGTACGCGGAGCTCTTCGCACTCGCCGGGGTGCGCTTCGAGATACGACGTAAACGGCCGGCGCTCGGTCTCAAGCTGAAGGACGGAACGATCGACGGCGTGGCGAGCGGCAGTAGCGGAGCGTCCGCCGATCTTCTGCCGCAGGACGAGCTCCTCGCCGTCCGCGGGCTGCGCGTCTACTCGACCCACGACGTCGAGCACGCGCTGCACGAGGCGAAAATCGGAGACGAAATCGAGATCGTGTTCGCGCGGCACGGAGGAGTCATGACGCGTCGCGTCAATCTGAAAGACGACGGGACAACGGAGGTCCGCCTGCACATCGAAGAAGAAGACAACGCGCTCCGGCGGGAGTGGCTGCGGAGGAGAGGATGACCGAAACTCAGCCACAACCGGTCACCTTCACCGAGGATCACATCCCGTTCGAAGGGATCGAGGAGACGATCGAAGATCAGGTCGAGCTGTACGGCGGCGAGGTCATCGAGCGCCACGAGCGGGAACGCCGATTCATCCTTCCGCTGCGCCGCGGCCTGTCGACGGGTGGGGGAGTGGAGTGCACAGTGACCTGGGCCCCCGAGGATGAGCGCGAGTCGACCGTCACCCTCGTCTGCAACCGCGACGTCGACGCCCCGAAGACGCAGCGCATCCTGCTGCTGCTGGTCGGCGTCATCGGCGCGCTGTGCTTCACCGTCTGGCCGTTCCTCCCGCACCCGCTCGAATTCGGCGCCCTCGCCTGGATCGGCGGCGCCGTCGCGATCGCGGTCTACTTCCTCACCCTCCGCAAGACCAGCGGCGGCATCGCCTACGACTTCCTGCAGCGCCTCGCGCGCCGTCAACGCGAGAACGCAGCCGTCGCACCTGAGAGTTGACGCTGTAAGGTTGCGCATTGGCGATGTACAGCTGCACAGCGCCGCTGTACACGTGCGCAGCGGCGCTGTACAGCTGCGCAGCGAGACGGTACGGGTGTGCAGCCGGACTGTACGACCCTACAGCCAGGGTGTGTAGCCGTACAGTCCCACCGCGCAGCCGTACAGTCTCGCTGCACACATGTGCAGTCCCGCTGTACACGCGTGCAGTCCCGCTGTACACGCGTGGAGTCTCGACTCGCACGGCAACAGTCTCGCTCCCCACGGTTACGGCGCGGAATCGCGCTTTTTCGGGTAGTGTCCGGATAGTTCTGCAAAAAGAGAAAGGCCAAGGAGATCTCCTGTAAGTTCGATTCGCCAAAACAAAACGAACAGGAGAAGAACTCGATGGCCCGAAAAGATCGTAACGCAGTGGTGGACGTGAAGGCGCT
>DASYSN010000560.1:0-7144 GCA_036003305.1 Thermoanaerobaculia bacterium | reverse complement strand
GCGCATCCCCATTCCCGGACCGCTCGGGCGAGCGCCAGGGGGGCCGGACGGACGGCCGCCGGGACCTGCCGGGCGAACGCCCGGACCTGCCGGACGAACTCCCGGACCCGCCGGACCGCGCGCCGACATTCCACCCGCGGGGGCGGAAGGACGCTGCGCGAATCCACCGCCGGGACGTGCCATCGGCTGCTGGCCGGCGTAATTCGGACGAGGCCCTTGCGGCGTACGCGCGCGAGGACCGGTCGCGCCGGTCGGACGGCGATCGACGCCGGCGGGAGGAGGCGGCGGAGGGGGAGCCGCTGCTGCCGGCTGCGGAGGAGCAGCGGGAGCGGGCGGCGGTGTTGCCGGAGCGGCGGGCGCTTCGGCTGCGACCTTCTTCGGCTTCGGTGCCGGCTTCGGCTCGACCGGAGCCTCGAGCGCTTCGCGCTCCTCGGCTTCGGCGGCCTGGATGAACTCCGGGATGATGACCGCCGGCGGCGGCGGAGTGGCGGGAGCCTCTTCGACCGGCTTCTCGACCTTCTTCCGCGGCGTCGGCTGAACGATCGGCCGCGGCGGACGGACAGCTTCCTTCTTCTTCTCCGGCTGCGGCTTGTCCTCGCGCATGATGACGCTGCGGGTGCGCGTGGTGAGCTTCTTACCGGTAAGGAGCGCATTGATGACATCCGGCGCAAGCTCCTGGCCCGCGTCTGTGATGTCCGCTCCGAGCGATTGAAGCTGGAAAAGCACGTCCTTCTCGGACTTGCCCATCCGCTTCGCAATATCGCTCACTTTGAATTTCGCTGCCGCCATTCAATCTCCTAGGATCGGTGCACAGTGCCTGTGCACGGTGCACTGTTCTTACTCCACTTTGGCTTCTTCCTGTGGTTCGCCTTCGGCGGGTTCTTCCTCGCCTTCGGCATATTCTTCTTCGTCTTCTTCGCCCTGCGTATCCGTCTCGGCGACCTGCTCGTGCTTCCGCGCGAGCTCGATGATCTGCGTGGCGGTTTCCTCGTCCACACCTTCGATCGCCACGAGATCTTCCACAGTGGCGTTGATCACCGAGTCGAGGTCGTCGTAACCGGCCGCGGAGAGCTTGTCGGCCCATTCGTCCGGGAGGTTCTCGATGTCGCGGACATCGACGGCCGCGCGGGACTCCGCCATCGCTTCCTGGAGCATCGCGGCGAGAGCGTCGGCCACTTCGCCCTTCACTTCCTCTTCCGACTTGATGTCGATCTTCGCGCCGATCAGCTCGGCCGCGAGACGGACGTTCAGGCCGCGCTTGCCGATGGCGAGCGAGAGCTGGTCGTTGTCGACGATGACGTCGAGGTGCGGACGATGCGCCTGCTCGTCGCTGGTGACCGAGACGCGGGTGATCTTCGCCGGCGCGAGCGAGTTCTGGGCGTAGACGACGATGTCGTCGTTCCAGGGGATGATGTCGATCTTCTCGCCGCGCAGCTCGCGGATGATCGACTGCACGCGGGAGCCCTTCATGCCGACGCACGCACCGACCGGATCGACGTCGCGCTCGCGCGACATCACCGCGATCTTGGCGCGCTCGCCCGGCTCGCGCACGGCGCCCCTGATCACGACGGTGCCGTCGTAGATCTCCGGTACTTCCATCTCGAACAGCTTGATGAGCAGGCGGGGGTCGGTGCGCGAGAGCACGACCTGCGGTCCCTTCGGCTGCGTGTGGACGTCGATGATGACCGCCTTGATGCGGTCGCCCTGCGAGTAGCGCTCCGCGCGCGACTGCTGCGAGCGGGGGATGATCCCCTCGGTCTTGCCGTTGAGATCGATGATCATGTCGCCGCGCTCGAAACGCTTCACGTAGCCGTTTTCGAGCTCGCCGTACTTGTCCTTGAATTCGTTGTAGACCTTCTCCCGCTCCGCCTCGCGCACCTTCTGGTAGAGCACCTGCTTGGCGCTTTGCGCGGCGATGCGTCCCAGCTCGTCGGGCGGCTTCGTGAGCGGGATCTTGACCTCGTCGCCCTGCTCGACTTCCGGGTCGATCTTCTGCGCCTCGTACGTGCGGATCTGCGTGTGCGGATCCTTCACCACGTCGACGACTTCCTTGGTGATGTAGCTGAGGATCAGCTTTCCGCCGACATCGACGTTCGGATCGATCTTGCGGGCCTGGTCGAGCGTCCACTGCGCCTGCGGGTCTTCGATCTCGTTCTCATCCGGCACGATCTCCTTGATCGCGTGGACGATCACGCTGCCCGTGGCGCGGTCGAGCTGCGCTTCGAGCGGCTCGCGCGTCTTGTAGTACTTCCGCGCGGCGGTGGAGAGGGCGTCTTCGAGCGCCGCATACACGCGGTCAGGCTCGATCGCCTTTTCATACGCCAGCGCTTTGATGTCTTTGTCGTTGAACATCGCTCTTAGGTCCTTCGCACCCATACTGTCATCCTGAGCCGCCGGAGCGAAGCGAAGGACGGCGAAGGATCCGTCTCGCAGCGCACGAGGCACCGGATCCTTCGCCGCGCTTCGCGGCTTCGCCGCTCCGCCGGCTCAGGATGACAGCCGATCTCACATTTCTACTTCCAAACGCGTCTCTTTGATGTCCGCGAGCGGAATCTCGTAGTCGGGATCCTTTTTCATCACAGGATCCGTGACCACGACCTTCTTCCCGTCGAACTCCTTCAGACGGCCGACGATGACGTGCAGCCCCCGAATTGCGTTCGAGGTCTTCACTCTCACCAGCCGCCCGATGAATTTCTGATAATCCGAGTCTTTGTAGAACTTGCGATCGAGTCCGGGCGACGAGACTTGCAGCTCGTACTCCCCCGAAATCGGGTCTTCCACGTCCAGCCAGGCCGATACCTGCTGCGAGACGAGCTGGCAGTCTTCCAGCGTCACTCCGCCGTCTTTGTCGATATCGATCCTCAGCAAGTACGTTCTGCCCTGTCTCCGGTACTCCACCTGGACGAGCTCGAGCCCCTCGGACGTCACGATCTTCTCGATTTCGCTCGTGACCCTCTCCGGTAACCCGTTCATACGCCCCATCAACAAAAAAAGCGGCCGAATCGGCCGCTTTCGATAGTTCAGTGCTTCGAAAGCCGTCGAATGATATCACCCAATCACGGGGGCTACAACGGTCGAAGAATCAATGAGATTCCAGACCCTCGCCCTCCACAATCGAGAGCTGCGCGAAGAGCTGAATCATGCGCCGGCCCTCCTGGTCGGACCGCTGATACGCGTCGCACAAAAGCTGCGCCTGCTGGCTGTCCTCCAGCGCCGAAATCGTGAAACCGTCGGCCGGCTGGCCGGGGTCATGCGTCCGCTTCTTCCGCCAGGAGTTCTGTTCCAGGATGTAGCAGATGTAGCCGGTGTCGCCGCTGACCCGGGTGATCGGCATCGCCGTGACGCCGGCCCCCTCCCTGCGGTCCTTCGCGTTCGCCGTCAGTTGGCCGCCGTGCCGGAAAATCGGCATCTTCGCCACGTCGTGCTGCGGCACGGCGCCGCGGGCGTTCAGCTTCTGCTCCTCGAGAGCGCGGGAGATGAACGTCGAGATGAGCGACTTCACCCGCTCGCGGGTCGGCTCGTCGACGTTCTCGAACTCCACGCCGGCGTGGTAGACGGTCAGGGCGTCGCTGCCGGTCGAGAAGCGCTCCACGCGCGAGCGGACGATGCGGCATTCGACCGAGATCGGCTCATCGTCCCAGTGGAACGCGAGCCGGGTGTGCGTTCCGGCGGGGAGCGGCGAGTGGTGCTCGACGCGGGCGCCGAGGACGCTGAGGTCGACAAGCGCAACCTGCGCGACGCCCAGGCGGGCAACGATCGGCTGCGGAAAGCGAATCCGCTGGACGCGCCTCGTGCGGGGGGACTGCATCTCTCTCTCGGCGCGGACGATCATAGGCCCGAGGCGTCAAATCGCCATCAGAAAAGCGCCAAAAACAGAAACGGCCGCGCGGGAGGCGCGGCCGTTTCAAAGTGGAAGTTTGCTGTATTTAGTGGTGGGAGACGGCCCGGTGCGCGGCCGGCGTGCTCTTGCACGTCACCGTCTGTCCCGGAGCCGGGAAGAGGCAGGCGAGCTGCGCGTCGCTGAGCGCCTTGAAGTACTGCGGCTCGAGCGTCGTGGCGTCGTTGGTCGTGTTGTCCAGCACCGAACCGTACGCGAAGAAGCCGGGGCAGCCGGTCGGGCAGCCGTTCGCCTGCGCGTCGCTGGTCGGGGAGCTGTTTTCCTGAGAGACCTGGATCCAGAGGTTGGTGCCGGTGCCGAGAGCCACGCCCGGGAAGAGCCCGCTGAGCGGCTGCTGCACGGCTTCGAGCGGCGCGAACGGATCGGTCAGCTTGTCGCTGCCGATCTGCGTGCCGCCCTGGAACAGCTTCACTCGGAACTGGGTCACCGAGAACTGGGAGGCGTTCACGAGGCCGATGTTCGTCCGGTAGGCGCTGTTCTGGCGGATGCCGGTGATGAAGATGCGGCCCAGGTCGTTCTGCGACTGTTCCTGCGTCACGAAGCTGTACCACGGATAGCCGCTGAAGAGCTGGCCGTTGGTCGGTGCGGTCGCAGGATTAGCGCCGTTGTCGACCGAGTAGATGCGGCTCTCGACGGTGATGTTGCGGAAATCGGGGCACTCGCCGCTCGTCAGTCCGCCCGGGCAGCCGGTTGTGTCGGTGACGTCGCACGAACCGCCGTTCTTGCAGGCGTTGAAGATCAACTGGCCGAGCGCGTTCGTGAGGCCGAGGCCGTTGGGCGACGCGGTGCCGACGAAGTCGGTGAACTCGCGGTGCTCGTTCGGCTGCAGGGTGAACAGGTTGTTGAAGACCGTCTGCGTGCCGGAGGCGTTCGAGTAGATGACGGAAACAGTAACGGCGTCAGTCGCCGAGACGTTGCTGACCGCAATGTCGGAAATGAAGGTCTTGGTACCACCGCTGATGTGGCCTGCCGCGGGGACGTACACCTGATCGGCCGCGCGGAAATTCGACGCCATCGCGGAAGCGGCGACCAGCGCGACTGCCGCAGCGAATCCGAACTTCTTGATCATGGACATTTCTCCTTTTGAAACTGATATGGGGTTTGATGACGCAACTACCTGCGACCTGAGACGAGGCATTCTAGCCCAACTTCAAGAACACAAAAGAAAAGTTTGACGATAATCTCACGCCGTGAACGACCGTCGCGCCGCCATCGTTCCTCCCGAACACGATGGCAATCGCCTCGACCGCACGCTTGCCGTGCTCTTCCCCGAACACTCGCGAAACGCTCTCTCCCGTTTGATCGAAGAAGGGCATGTTCGCCTTGATACGAACGAGGTGGCGAAAACGTCGCTACGAGTTTCGGCCGGGCAGACCATCGACGTCGATTTCCCTCCGCCGGCGCCCGCCTCGCTCGCCGCCGAAGACCTTCCATTGAACATTTTGTTTGAGGACGCCGACATCGCGATCATCGACAAACCGGCCGGCGTCGTCGTCCACCCGGCGGCCGGACACGCGAGCGGCACGCTCGTGAACGCGCTTCTCTTTCACGTCAAGGACCTCAGTGGCGTCGGGGGCGAGATCCGCCCCGGCGTGGTCCACCGCCTCGACAAAGAGACCAGCGGCGTGCTCGTGATCGCAAAGAACGATCAGGCGCATCGCGCGCTCGCCGATCAGTGGAACACCGAACGGATTCGGAAGGAGTACCTCGCCCTCGTCTACGGCACGCCCGAGCCGACCCGCGGGAGCGTCAACGCTCCGATCGGCCGCGATCCGCGAGAGCGCAAACGGATGGCCGTCGTCCGCGGCGGCCGGCACGCGATCACCGACTACGAGGTCGTCGAGCGCCTCCGCTACGTCTCGCTCCTCCGCTGCCGCCTCCGCACCGGCCGTACCCACCAGATCCGCGTGCACCTGAAGTCCATCGGGCACCCGATCGTCGGCGACGCGGTCTACTCCGGCCCCCAGTGGCGCGGCATTCCCGACAAAGCGGCCCAAAAGGCGCTCTCCCTGATGAAACGCCAGGCCCTCCACGCCGCACGCATCACCCTCCCCCACCCGCGCACCGGCGAGCCGATGACGTTCGAAAGCGCCCTGCCGGACGATATCTCGCGCCTGCTCATCGCGTTACGCTGACACCGTCGCACGGCCAACGCTGACTCGATACAACGTTTCGCTGCAGTGTTGCACGTGCAACGCTCCCTCGTTACAACGCTTCGCTGTACCGCCGCACGTGCAACGCTCCCTCGTTACAACGTTTCGCTGTACCGCTGCACGTGCAACGCTCCCTCGTTACAACGTTTCGCCGTACCGCCGCACGTGCAACGCTCCCTCGTTACAACGTTTCGGCGTACCGCTTCACGTCCAACGCTCCCTCGTTGCGTTGCTCCGCTGCGTCGAAGGACCTGCAGCGCTCCGGCGAAACCTTGCTCCGCTCCATCGATAGCCTGCTCCGCTTAGGCGAAAGGCCGCTCCGCTGCGTCGATAGACCTGCAGCGCTCCCGCGAGAGGTTGCTCCGCTGCATCGATAGCCTGCTCCGCTCAGGCGAAAGGCCGCTCCGCTGCATCGATAGACCTGCTCCGTTCCCGCGAGAGGTTGCTCCGCTGCACCGATAGACCTGCAGCGCTCCGGCGAAACCTTGCTCCGCTCCATCGAAAACGTGCTCCGCTCGGACGAAAGGTTGCTCCGCCGCCTCGATGGGCCTGCAACGCTCGCGCGAAACAGTGCTCCGCCCTCGTGTAGCGCAGGCTTCCAGCCTGCGCCCCGGGTGGGCGGGGGCGCGGGCTAGAAAGCCCGCGCCACACGAGGATGCGTTACAGCAACATCCCCGCGATCGTCGCGGTGAGGAAGTTCGCCAGCGTCCCGGCGAGCATCGCGCGCAGACCGAGCCGCGCCAGATCGCCCCTGCGAGACGGCGCGAGCGACCCGATCCCGCCGATCTGAATCGCGATCGACGAGAAGTTCGCGAATCCGCACAGCGCGTACGTCGTGATCACGAAGCTCCGCGGCGACAGCGCATGCGGATTCGCCTTCACCATGTCGCCGAGCCTCGCGAACGCGACGAACTCGTTGAGCACCATGCGCGTGCCGAGGAGGTTCCCGACTGTCATCATGTCCTGCTTCGCGACGCCCATCGCCCAGGCGATCGGCGCGAAGATCCAGCCGAGCACCACGTCGAGCGTCGGAGGGAACCAGGCCAACTGCGAGTGCACCGCGCCGAAGATCCCGTTCACGAGCGCGATCAGC
>DASYSN010000559.1:0-6522 GCA_036003305.1 Thermoanaerobaculia bacterium | reverse complement strand
AGAACGACAGCGAGTTTTCGCATGGCAATACAATACGCCCGCGTTGGCTAAGCTGAAGAATCGCGAGCACTTTCCGGCGATCGTGATCGGGACGGGGATCGCGGGACTCACGACCGCGTTCACCCTCGCGTCGGCCGGGATCCGCTGCCTCCTGATCACGAAGGCGGCCGACCCGAAGGACTGCAACACCTTCTGGGCGCAGGGCGGGATCATCTATCAGGGCGAGAACGACTCGCCGGCGAAGCTGGTGAACGACATCATCGCGGCGGGCGCCGGAATCTCGAACGAGGCCGCCGTGAACTTCCTCGCCGAAGAAGGACCGGCGGTCGTCAAGCAGATCCTGCTCGACGAGATGCACGTTCCTTTCTCGACGAACGAGGAGGGGGAGCTCGACCTGACGCAGGAAGGCGCGCACTCGCTGCCGCGGATCATTTACGCGGGCGACGCGACGGGGCGGGCGATCGAGAACTCGCTGCTCAATCGCGTCAAGAACGAGCCGAACATCACGCTCGCCACCGAGGTGACTGCGATCGATCTGCTGACGACGCAACACCACCCGACCGACGTGCAGGTGCGCTATCGCCTCACGAACGAATGCGTCGGCGCGTACCTCCTCGACAACAACAGCAACGAGGTCTACACGGTCTTTGCCGACTTCACGGTGCTCGCGACCGGAGGCGTCGGGCAGATCTACCTCCACACGACGAACACCCGGAGCGCGATCGGCGACGGTGTCGTGATGGCGCACCGCGCCGGCGCGAAGATCATGAACGCGGAGTACGTGCAGTTCCACCCGACCGCGCTGGCCGACAAGAAGGCGAATCACTTCCTGATCTCGGAGGCGCTACGCGGCGAGGGAGCGCGGCTCCGGAATCACAAGGGCGAATACTTCATGGAGAAGTACTCGCCGGCCCGCCGCGACCTCGCGCCGCGCGACGTCGTGGCGCGCGCGATCGTCGAGGAGATGACGCAGAACAAGGAGGAGTTCGTCTATCTCGACCTGGCGAACTTCTACAACGGGCATCAGCCGATCGCGGAGCGCTTCCCGAACATCCGCAAGGCGTGCGCGGAGATCGGCGTCGACATCGAGCGCGAGCCGATCCCGGTCGTCCCCGCGGCGCATTACTTCTGCGGCGGCGTGCTCGCGAACACGAGCGGGGAGTCGACGCTGGCGCGGCTCTATGCGATCGGCGAGACGTCATGCACCGGCGTTCACGGCGCGAACCGCCTCGCGTCGACGTCGCTGCTCGAAGGTCTGACCTGGGGCTTTTCGGCGGCGAAGTCGATCGAGGCGAAGCTGCGGACGGTCTCGTCGTCGAAGACGCGGCCGGCGGGCGTCGGCTCGATCGATGACACGCTGGTGAAGACGATCCCCGATTGGCAGCCGCCCGGCCACGAGAATCTCGAAGACCCGGCGCTGCTGCTGCAGGACTGGACGACGATCCAGCATACGATGTGGAACTACGTCGGGATCGTGCGGTCCTACGAACGCCTCAAGCGCGCCGTCGCCGACATGCGCGAGCTCGGCAACCGCCTCACGAAGTACTACCACGAGGCGACGGTCAGCAAGAACATCGTCGAGCTGTTCCACGGCAACCACATGGCCGGAATCGTCGCCAGCGCCGCGCTGCGCAATCCGCAGTCGCGCGGCGCGCACTTTCGGAAGGACTAGAAAAGGTCGTTCTGCCTGCGGGTGGCGCCGAGTTTGTAGCCGAGGTGATCGTAGGCGAGTTTGGAGGCGACGCGGCCGCGGGGGGTGCGTTGCAGGAATCCGATCTGGATCAGGTAGGGCTCGTACAGGTCCTCGATGGTGCCGCGATCCTCGGCGGTCGACGACGCGAGCGCCGCGATGCCGACCGGGCCGCCGTTGAATCGCTCGATGACCGCGGTGAGGAGCTTGCGGTCGATTTCGTCGAGGCCGTATTCGTCGACCTCGAGCATCCGCAGCGCGTCGCGCGCGATGTCCAGCGTCACGTTCCCCTCGTGCTTCACCTCGGCGTAGTCGCGCACGCGGCGCAGCAAGCGGTTCGCGATGCGCGGTGTGCCGCGGGAGCGGCGCGCGATCTCGACCGCGGCGTCGCGGTCGGTCGGGATGCCGAGGATCTCGGAGGAGCGGCGAACGATGATCGTGAGCGAGTCGACGTCGTAGAAGTCGAGGCGGTGAACGATGCCGAAGCGCGCGCGCAGCGGCGCGGTCAGGAGGCCGGCGCGGGTCGTCGCGCCGACGAGCGTGAAGCGCGGCAGCTCGAACTTCATCGTGCGGGCTGCGGGCCCCTGGCCGATGACGATGTCGACGTGGAAGTCTTCCATCGCGGAGTAGAGGACTTCCTCGACCTGCGCCGGGAGGCGGTGAATCTCGTCGATGAAGAGCATTTCTCCCGGCTGTAGATTCGTGACGATCGCGACGAGGTCGCCGGTGCGCTCCAGCGCGGGACCCGACGTGGTGCGGATCGCTGCGTCCATTTCGTTCGCGAGAATGTTCGCGAGCGTGGTCTTGCCGAGGCCGGGAGGGCCGAAGAGGAGGACGTGATCGAGCGTCTCGCCGCGTTTGCGCGCCGCCGCGATCGAGATCTCGAGGTTCGCCTTCACCTTCTGCTGGCCGATGTACTCGGCGAGCCGCTTCGGCCGGAGCGAAAGCTCGGATTGAAGCTCGTCGTCGAGCGGCTCGGCGTCGAGGAGGCGGGATTCGGTCACTGTTGTCAGTTTATCGCGAGGCGGGAACAGGAACCCCTCATCCGCCTTCGGCACCTTCTCCCCTCTCACGAGGGGAGAAGGGCGCTCGAACATGAGTCTCAAACGGCCGCGGGCAAGGAGACGGTGATGGTGGTGCCGGCGCCTTCGCGGGAGGAGACGTCGATCTTGCCGCCGTGCTCCTGCACGATGCGGTACGAGATGGCCATGCCGAGGCCGGTGCCGCTGGGGAAGTTGGTGCGGAAGGGCTGGAAGAGGCGGCGGAGATCGGCTTCGGTCATGCCGCGGCCGTTGTCGCTGAAGATGATCTGGTAGCTGTCGTCGCCGGTCGTCGTGCGCACTTTCAGCGTGCCGCCGGCGGGCATCGCCTGGAACGCGTTGCGGGCGAGATTCCAGAAGACCTGGCGGATCTGATCGCCGTCGCCGACGATGTGGAACGACGGCGGCTCGATGGCGCCGTCGATCTCGTGATCCTGGCGCAGCTCCGGAGAATTCGCGAGCAGCTCGAGCGTCTCGGTGAGGCTCGCTGCGATGTCGAACTCCGACGCGTGTTTCTCCTGCGGGCGCACGAAGCGGAGGAACTCGGCGATCGACTTGTTGAGCCGCTCCGACTCCTTGAGCACGATCGACATCAGCCGCTGCTCCTGCGAGGAGAGCGACGACGAATTGCGGAGCACCTGGGCGGAGCCGGCGATCGCGGCGAGCGGGTTCCGGATCTCGTGCGCGATGCCGGCGGAGAGCTCGCCGACGGCCGCCATGCGGTCCTTCAACCGCAGCTCCGCCTCGAGCTTCTTCATCTCCGTGAGGTCCTGGAAGATGAGGGTATAGCCGGACGACTTCCCTTCGAGCGTGTTCAGCGGTGTGACCGCGAAGCCGATGCTGCGCGTCTCGTCGTCGAGCGAGAACTCCTTCTCGCTGCGCACCATGACGCCCCTCGCGAGCTTGGCGCGCGCGTCGCTCCACTCCGCGAGGTCGACGAATCCGAGCTCGCTGATGTGACGGCCGAGGATCTGATCGCCGCGCATCTGGAGGATGAGCGACGCCGCGGGATTCGAGAACGCGGCGGTGCCGTATTCGGTGAACGTGATGAGCCCGGACGGGATCGACTCGACGACGTTCTGATTGAGCGCGCGCAGCTCGGCGAGGTTCTGCCGGTTCTCGACCAGCTCTTCCGACGTCTTCTGCAGCTTCTCGGAGATGTACGACGTGAGGAGCGCGGTGGCGTAGAAGCCGGCGAGGTTCGTCGCGATGTTGAAGTAGACGCGCGACGAGATCCACGCCGTCACCTCGACCAGCGACTGCTCCGGCAGCGGCAGGATGTGGAGGAAGAGCGTGTCGCAGAGGAGGCCGTAGGCGATCGTCGCGGCGGACGCCGTCATCAGGCCGCCGCGCCGGTAAAGCATCATCGACGCGGTGATGATCGAGACGAGGTAGAGGAACGAGAACGGCGAGTCGAGCGCGCCGGTGAAGTAGACGAGCAGCGTCTCGACGCAGATGTCGCCGAAGATCTGGACGTACAGATTCAGCTTGCGCGAGGGGAAGAGCTGGCCGATGCCGATGTAGAGGAGCGTCAGGCCGTACGCGACCGCCGCCGTCAGGTAGATGTACGTGATCGGCAGCAGCTCGCGGACCGTGAACTGGATGATGAGCGACGCCAGCAGCAGCGTCGTCACGACGACGACGCGAACCGCGATGAGCATGCGGGCGTCGGAATGCATATATAGGGGCCGGCTCTCAGCCGGCCCGAATTACCCGATCTGTCCGATGAGCGAGAACATCGGCATGTACATCGCGATGACGATGCCGCCGATGGCGACGCCGAGGAACGCGATGAGGATCGGCTCGAGGAGCTTCATCAGGCCGGCCACCGCGGTGTCGACTTCGTCTTCGTAGAAGTCGGCGATCTTCGAGAGCATCGTGTCGAGGGCGCCGGTCTGTTCGCCGACCGCGATCATCTGCACGACCATCGACGGAAACACGTCGGTGTCGGCGAGTGGCTCGCTGATGGTCTTGCCTTCTTCGACCGACTTACGGGTCGCCATGATGGCGTCTTCGATGATCGAATTGCCCGACGTGCGCGCCGTGATCTGCAGACCATCGAGGATGGGGACGCCCGACGCCGTGAGCGTCGAGAGCGTGCGGCAGAAGCGCGCGACGGCGATCTTGCGGAGGAGTAGGCCGAACACCGGCGCCTTGAGCAGGATGCCGTCGATGACGCGCTTCCCCTTCGGCGTCGCGTGATAACGCTTGATGAAGTACCACGAGGCGAAGCCGATGCCGCCCATGAGCCACCAGTAGTCGCCGATGAAGTTCGACAGCGCGATGACGACGCGTGTCGGCAGCGGCAGTGTGGCGCCGAGGCCCGCGAACAGCGAGGCGAAGACCGGGATGACCTTCCAGAGAATGACCGCGACGACGATGACCGCGATCGAGATGACGGCGACCGGGTAGATCATCGCCGACTTGACCTGCGAGTTCAGCTTGACCGACTTTTCGATGTACTGCGCGAGACGCTGCAGGATCGTGTCGAGAATACCGCCCGCCTCACCGGCGGCGACCATGTTCGTGAAGAGGTCGTTGAAGATCTTCGGATGCTTGCGCATGGCGTCGGCGAGCGAGGAGCCCGACTCGACGTCCTGGCGGATCGCGATGAGCGCGCGCTTGAAGTTCTTGTTTTCCTGCTGCGACCCGAGGATCTCGATGCACTGCACCAGCGGGAGGCCGGCGTCGATCATGACCGAGAACTGACGCGTGAAGATGGCGATGAGCTGAGGGGGAACCTTGCCGCCCGCCTTCGGGATGGCGATCTCTTTTCCCTTTTCCTTGACCGCGGTGACCACCACCTGCTGGCGGCGCATCGCGGCGATCACGGCGTCTTTCGAGTCCGCGATCAGCATCCCCGTCTGCGACTGTCCGTTGCGTCCCGTTCCCTTCCATTCGAATGTCGGCATCGATTCCTCCTGGGTCCAACTGCCAAACTACGCCGTGCGCGGGCGCTGCATTCCCGCGTTCGGCGGCGCTCCCTGCGGCATGAGCGCTCCCGCCCCGCGGGAGATCATTTCCTGGAGCTCGTCGGGGTTCGACGAGCGCGATAGGGCCGTCTGCAGCGTGATTGCTTTTTTGAAGTAGAGTGTTGCCAACGACTGGTTGAACGTCTGCATTCCGTATTTGGTCTGTCCAGTCTGCATCATCGAGTAGATCTGATGCACCTTGTCCTCACGGATGAGGTTACGGATGGCAGCGTTCGGCACCAGGATCTCCATCGCCATCGCGCGCCCCTTGCCGTTCGCCTTCGGGAGCAGCGACTGACACATGATCCCCTCGAGCACGAACGACAGTTGCGCGCGGATCTGCGGCTGCTGGTGGGCGGGGAAGACGTCGACGATACGGTTGATCGTCTGCGCGGCGGAGTTCGTGTGGAGCGTGCCGAAGGTGAGGTGGCCGGTCTCGGCGATGCGGAGCGCCGACTCGATCGTCTCGAGATCGCGCATCTCGCCGATGAGCACGACGTCGGGATCCTGACGGAGAGCGCTCTTCAGTGACGCGGTGAACGAGTGCGTGTCGGCGTGCAGCTCGCGCTGGTTGACGAGGCACTTCTTGTGCCCGTGGAGAAACTCGATCGGGTCCTCGATCGTCACGATGTGGAGCTGCTTCTCGCGGTTGATCTTGTCGATCATCGCGGCCTGGGTGGTCGTCTTGCCGGAGCCCGTCGGCCCGCAGACGAGGATCAGCCCGCGCGGCTTCTCGCAGAGCAGCTCGACGACCGGCGGCAGGCCGAGCTCCTTGAACCCGAGGATCTCGTAGGGAATCTGCCGGTAGACGCCGGCGACG
>DASYSN010000558.1:0-5434 GCA_036003305.1 Thermoanaerobaculia bacterium | reverse complement strand
CGCACTGGAGCTGAATCCCGAGCTGCCGAGTGCGCATTACGCGTACGCCCAGCTCGAAGCGAGCAGCGGACGGGCACTCGCCGCCGCGATGCGGCTGCTCGACAACGTCGCGCACGGCAGCAATGATCCGGCGGTCTTCGCGGCGCTCGTCACGGTGCTCCGCTTCTGCGGACTGCTCGAACAGAGCGCCGCCGCACACGAACAGGCGCGCGGACTCGATCCGCACATCTCGACGAGCGCCGCGCACACGTATTGGATGCTCGGCCGCAACGAAGAAGCGCTCGCCGCCGTCGATCCCGATCGCGACTTCGGCGACGCGGCGTTCATCTATGAATCGATGGGAAGGCCCGATGAGGTGCCCGCCGTCTTCGAAGATCGCAAGCGCCGCCTGCTGGCCGCCGGTTCTCGCGAAGCGTCGTTCGGGTTCCGCATCTTCGACATGTTCCGCGCCGTGATCGAGCGCCGCCGCGACGATGCTCTGGAGCTGATCGGCACCCTCCGCGATTTTCCCGATCCGGAGGGCCTCTACTACATGGGCCGTTCGCTCGCTCGCATCGGCGAGCACGAAGACGCCATCGGGAACCTGCGCGACTCCGTCCAGCGCGGCTTCTACTGCTACCCCTTCTTCGTCCGCGACCCGTGGCTCGACCCGCTGCGCGGCGACCCCCGATTCGTCGAGATCCTCAAACTCGCCGAATCACGCACCCGCGAAGCGCAGCGCGCATTCGACGAACACCCCGCGAGCCGCGTGCTCAACGCGGGTTCGCGCCGTTGAAGTCGTACTCCCTTTCCACCTTTGCGATCCGCGTGACATAGCCGCCGTACCAATCCGTCCGGCCGCGTTGCTGCGCGACGCGATGCTCGGCGTGCGCTTTCCAGTTCGCGATCGACTCGAGATCGCGCCAGTAGCTGACCGTGATCCCGACGCCGTCGCTGCCGCGGGCGCTCTCGATGCCGAGGAATCCCGGCTGCTGCTGCGCGAGCTCCATCATGCGGGCGGACGTTTCGGCGTAGCCGGCGTCGTTCACGCGTTTCGACGTGAAGATGACGGCGTAGTAAGGCGGCTCCGGCGTGGTGGCGAACATCGATCGATTCTATAGTTCGCACCATGATCGAACGCGAACAGAACGCCGGCATCCTCACCCTCCGCCTCGCCCACGGAAAAGCGAGTGCGATGGACGTCGAGCTTTGCGAGGGTCTGACGCGCGAGCTGCGCGAGGCGGAGCAGAGTGACGCGCGAGCGGTCATCCTCACCGGCACCGGCTCGATCTTCAGCGCCGGCGTCGACCTGTTCCGGATGACGAACGAAGGGCCGCCGTACGTCGAGCGCTTCTTTCCGGCGCTGCGCGACTGCCTACACGCCCTCTTCACCTTTCCGAAGCCGATCGTCGCCGCGGTGAACGGACACGCCATCGCGGGCGGTTGCCTCCTCGCTGCCGCATGCGACTACCGGATGATGTCCGCCGGCAGGATTGGCGTGCCGGAGCTCATCGTCGGCGTGCCGTTCCCCGCTGTCGCGATCGAGATCCTGAAGTTCGCGTGCGGCCGCGACGCGCACTCGCTCATCTACTCCGGCCGCACCGTGACGCCGGACGAGGCGAAGCTCGCCGGCCTGATTGACGAAGTCGTCGCCCCCGACTTCCTGCACACGCGCGCCGAAGTCGTCGCCCTGGAGCTCGCAGCCATCGACAGCCGCAACTTTGCCATTACGAAAAAGCAACTCCGCGGAGACGCTCCGCCTGACTCGGACGTCGTCAAAATGTGGTCCGCCCCAGAGGTCCACGACCACATCCGCGAATACCTCGCGAAGACAGTCGGCAAGAGCCGGAGCTAGTGGCGCGCAGCGCGGCGGCGACTCAGCGGCGGCGCGCCCGCGTAGATCGTGAACTCGATCGCCGCGTAATTGCACCGATCCCACACCTCCGCCCAGACGTTGATAGGACCCGGCGCGAAAGCGATTTGTTCGCTGCTGGAGGCGTGATTCGGAGAGGGAGACCGGAGGTCGCCGATGGTGCCGTAGTACCAGGCGTAGGACGGATTGTCGAAACCCGCCGTCCCGATCTCCAGCGTCACATGCTGGAGCGGCGTCGCGATCACCTGCTGCTGAATCGGAAACGCGATGCCGCTCCCTGGCGGATCGCAGGTGACGGCGATCGTCGCGTAAGGCCGCTGCGACCCGAGGTCGATCACGTGAGCGACTCCAGGCGCGAGCGCCTTCACCTCGATCGGCTCGAGAACCGGCGCGGTACCGAATGAACCCACCCACGTGAGCGATCCGCTCGCCTGCGCGACGTCCGGCGAATCGCTCACGAACACATTGTGCTGCGGCAATGGCGTGAGCCCCGACCACCACGTGCTGAGTGCCAGCGTCTTCGTCTCGCCCGGCTTCAATGTCACGATACTCGGCGTGATCAGCGGGTTCTCAGACGCGAAGACGGAGGCCGCGAACAACAGCAGTACGGCAGCAATCCCACGTTGCATCGTTGGAGATACGGAGCGGAGCGGGAACGTATCTATTGACAGGCCGACGCCTATAAGAGCCTTTATGCGGAGAGCGGCATAGCACCACGGCTCAAGAGTCGCCGTGATGCTATGCGGCCGTGTCGCTGTGCAACTCTGCCGCTATCTCTCGGCGGCCTCCATCCCCTTCGCAATCGCCGTCGCCTTCGCCGTCTTCACCTTTGTCGGCAGCATCTTGTGCACGAGGCCTTGCGCCTTCTTCATGGGGCGGGTCAGCGGGTTCTCCCACATTCCCATGATCATTTCCTTGCGCGTCTCCATGAGCTCGCCGAGCTGGCGGAGCTGATCCTCGTCGAAGAGCTGCCGCGCGGCGACGAACATCTCCCCTTCCTCTTCTTTGACATGATGTTCCACGAGGTCCTGCAGCACCTTCGCTTTCGCCTGGAACTCGTGCGACTTCGGGTTCGCCGCCATGAGCGACGGCAGCTCGATATCGACGAGGTGATGCTCCTCGGCGGCCTCATAGAAGAGATTCTCGTTCTCCGTCTTTTCCGACGCGGCCTTGAAAGCCGGATAAAAGACCTCCTCCTCGATCTGAGCGTGGGTCTTCAGCTCACGTTCGATCTGCGAGCAGAGACGCTCGCGCTCCCGGACATTGCTTGACGCATTCAGCTCCCGCAGTAGCCGTTTTACCTTCGCATGATCCGACTTCAGCATCGAAATCGCATTGGGCATCGCTGTTCCTCCTTTTGACATAACCGAAAAAAGTTCATCAATCCTTTGCGCAAGCCGTACCAGTGTGGTGCCGGCAATCCTGCCGGCGAATGTAAGATGTCGCCGTGCTCAGTCGGTCCAGTGAGCGCCGAAGTTACGGGAGGGTTCATCTCGAGACGAAACTGCGCGGTTCCGTCGACGCGGTTCCGATCTTCGTCACCGAGGTGTCCGTGAGCGGCGTGCGTGTCGTGCATGAGAATCGCTTTCCGGCGAAACCGGACGGCGTGCATCAGCTATGGTTCGATTGGAACGAGCACACGCTGCGCTTTCAGGTCGAGCTCATCCGAACGACCATTGCGAAACTTGCGAAAAAGCCGACCGAGAAGAGCCTTTATGACAGCGGACTTCGTTTCGTGCGGGGCGATGCCAAATCCGACACGCTGCTGCGCGACCTGATCGCCGACTACGTCGTCCGCTCCCTCAACGAACAACTCGCTAATGCCCACGGCATCCCGCCACTCGCCGCCTACTCGTACCAGACCGGCAAAGGCAATCGTTTCCGCCGCTGCGAATTCGTCAACGGCGTCTGGCGCAAATCCGACACCTTCGACCCGCAACAACCCGAGCTCGGCTTTACGATCGGCGCCGACCTCGACCCCGAACAGGTCGACATCCTCTGCCGCACCTGGGAAGCCGTCGGTCCGGAAGGCCGCAGACTGACGCAGCTCCTCGCGCAGCTCAGCATCAGCAAGACCGAGGGGATTCCGACGCGCAGGTACGAACCGTGATATCGGTTACGCCATGAAACAACGCACGCTCGGGAAGTCCCTCACCGTCTCCGCCATCGGCCTCGGCTGCATGGGCATGTCGGAGTTCTACGGCACGCACAACGACACCGAGTCGATCGCCACGCTCCATCGCGCGCTCGACCTCGGCGTGAACTTCCTCGACACGGCAGACATGTACGGCCCGTTCACGAATGAGCAGCTCATTGGCCGCGCGATCAAAGGCCGTCGCGACCAGGTCGTTCTCGCTACGAAGTTCGGCAATGAGCGGCGCGACGACGGGAGCTGGATCGGCATCAACGGCCGTCCCGACTACGTGAAGAAAGCCTGCGACGCCTCGCTCCAGCGCCTCGGCGTCGACCACATCGATCTCTACTACCAGCACCGCGTCGACACAGCCACGCCGATCGAGGACACGGTCGGTGCGATGGCTGATCTCGTCAAAGCCGGCAAGGTCCGCCACCTCGGTCTCTCCGAAGCCGCGCCGAAGACGATCCGCCGCGCGCACGCGACGCATCCCATCACCGCGCTGCAGACCGAGTACTCCCTCTGGACGCGCGATCCGGAGGAGGAGATCCTGCCGACGATTCGCGAGCTCGGGATCGGCTTTGTCGCCTACAGTCCGATCGGCCGAGGCTTCCTGTCCGGGCGGATCAAGAGCGTGGAAGACCTCGAGCAGAACGACTTCCGCCGCCAGAACCCCCGCTTCAAAGACCAGAACTTCGAGAAGAACTTCGAGCTCGTCAAACGCGTCGAGAGGATCGCGAGAGAGAAACACGCGACGCCCGCGCAGCTCGCCCTCGCCTGGCTCCTCGCACAAGGCGACGACATCGTCCCGATCCCCGGCAGCCGCCGCATCCAGCACCTCGAGGAAAACGCGGCCGCGGCGAATATCGACCTGTCCAAGGACGACCTCGCCCAAATCGACGAAGCCGCGCCGCAAGGCATTACCGCCGGCGACCGCTATCCCGACATGTCCCGCGTGAATCTGTAGCGCCAAACCCGGCACAACCGCTGCAATTCTCCAGCTCGATGAGACGCCTGTTCCTTGTGCTCGCGTTCGGCGTGGCATTGCCGATCGCCGCTCAGACGAAAACCGACACCACCGCTACCGAGAAGAAGTCCTCTACGGCGAAGAAGTCCTCTACCGAGAAGAAGTCCTCGGTCCTCAGTCCTCAGTCCTCGGAAAAGGCCGAGGAAACAAAGAGTCCGAGGACCGAGGACCGAGGACCGAGGACTAAGAAGACCGCCGAAGACACGAAGTCGACGAAGAAAGATAAGACAGACGAGAAAGACAAAACGCCCCCCTCCGACGTCTTTCCTGACATCCAGCATGAGCGCGTCGACTACTGGGTCGCGGCGTTCAGCAAGATGCACGACTACCACAAGAAAATTGCCGGCGGGTTCGAGCGCAAGGCGAAATACCAGGACATGCTCGAGCGGAAGCTGCGCAAACAGGGGATGCCGCAGAACCT
>DASYSN010000557.1:0-2353 GCA_036003305.1 Thermoanaerobaculia bacterium | reverse complement strand
CTCGCGAGTTGACAAATGTGCTCGTCCGGCGAGCGCCTGGAGCTCCGCGCACATCCTGTCGGCCGACTTGTCGCCGAAAAAATTGACGCGTTCGAGGAGGGCGCGAGCCCGTGTGTTGAGCGCATGAATGAGTTCTCCGCGGGCCGGTTCAGGCTCCTTCGCGCGAGAGGCGAGGCCCTTTCCGAGCTCGTAGCAGAAGACGGCGACGCTCTGCGCGAGGTTCATCGTCTCGTAGTCGGGCGCCGTCGGGATCGACGCCGTCCGCTGGCACATCGCGACCTCGACTCCGGTGAGGCCGGACTCCTCGCGCCCGAAGACGATGCCGAGCGTGTGCTCGTCGCCGAGCGTCTCCTCCGCGAGTCTTGCCAGCTCGAATGGCGTGAGCCGCTCGAAGACGTGCCGCCCGCGAACAGCGGTCGTTGCAACGGAAAGATGCACGTCCGCGAGCGCCTCGGCGAGCGTGTCGACGCGCCGCACCGACTGCAGCACGTCCACCGCCCCCTTCGCCCACCACTCCGAAACATTGTCGAGCCGCTGCGGCCGCGTCCCCGCGATCCACAGATCGCGGAACCCGAAGTTCTTCATCGCCCGCGCCGCCGCGCCGACGTTCCCCGCTTCGTGCGGCTCGACCAGGATGACGCGGACTCTCACGCCGGCTCGGCGATCCGGCCAAGGGAGCGCGAATACCACGCGGTGAGCTGCGTCGCGTACTTTTCGAAATGCTCGCTGCTGACGACGTCGAGCCACCGGCGGTCGTAAGAAGCCATCCGTGCGCGTTCAACGCGGGCCCACTCGACGATCGCAAGCTCGCCTTCGTGATCGACCGTGACGAGCTTCGTGTCGACGACCACGATCGGGTGGAACAGATACACCGATGTCGCCGCCGATTGAATCTGCTCGAGTGCGTAATCGACGTGATCGAGCGTCTTCTCCCGCTGTTGCAAGTCATCGTGAAGCTGGTTCAACGACTCGTCGCGGATGGTGGTGACGGTGCCCTGGAGCGCCGAGAAAAGCTGCAACATCCCTTTGCGAATGAGACTCTCGTCCTCGTCGCGTTCCGCTTCACCGATCGCCGAGGCGCGGATCGGCGATCGCGGCGCGTTCACCAGCAGCGGATAAATCACCGCCCGTCCCTTCGGATAGGCCCTCGCTTCGAAACGGCGGAGCACTTCCTTCGCGTCGAATCCAGCATGCTGTGCGATGGTTCCGATCGCGTTCCGCAGATCGTCATCGTCCAAGCCCAGCCAGTGGTGGTAGAGACGGTCAGCCTCGTCGACCCGTTTCATCTTCGCGAGGAGCAGCGTTTCTTTATGGATGCCTTTGCACTCGATGACCAGGTTCAAGTGCGCGACGTGGGTCTCGCCCTTCCGTTCGCGCCGCCACGATCGGGTGGCCGCGGCGTCCATCTCCCGCTCCTTGAGCTCGCGGACGTCGATGTAATCGGGTGAGTGCCGCGTCTTCCATCCGAGCCGTTCCAGTACGTCTTCCACGCGCATCTCACTCCGGAACGAACGATAGCGCCTGCTATTGCGGAGGTGTGCGAAAAAATCGTTGCTCAAGTCACCTATAGGTTACTCCGTCATCCTGAGCCGGCGTAGCGCGGCGAAGGATCTCCCGATGCGCTGCAGGTGGCTCGTGCTGCGAATTTTGAGATCCTTCGCCGTCTACGCGGCTCAGGATGACGGGTTGTTTGCTCACTAGATGAACCCGAGGTCGATGGCTTTCAGTACCGCGCGCGTGCGGTCGCGGACGCCGAGTTTGGCGAGGACGCTGGAGATGTGGTTCTTCACGGTGCCGTCGCTGATGTTGAGCAGGTCGCTGATCTCGCGATTGGAGTAGCCGCCGGCGAGGAGGCGGAGGATGGTCTTTTCGCGGTCGGTGAGCGGCTCGGGCAGGTCGGCGGATTCGAACGAGACGTTGCTTGCCGACAGCGCGCGCATGATCCGCTCGGTGATCACCGGCTCGATGCACGTTCCGCCGGCCGCGAGCGTCCGGATGGCGCCGGTGAGACGCTCGAGCGAGACGTCCTTCAGCATCCACCCCTTCGCGCCGGCGCGGATCGTCTCGAACAGCATCGTGTCGTCGTCGAAGGTCGTGAGGATCAGCGTCGGCCGCATCGTGCCGCGTTCGCGCAACGCCTGCAGCACTTCGAGGCCGCTCTTCTTCGGCATGCGGAGGTCGAGGAGGACGACGTCCGGCTTTTCCCGCTCGATCACCGCGATCGCTTCGTCGCCGTCGCTCGCCTCGGCCGCCACCTCGATGTCGGCATTGAGCGCGAGGAGGCTCTTCAGTCCCTGGCGGACGATCGTCTGGTCTTCGATGAGCGCGACGCGGATCATGCCGGCAGCATCAC
>DASYSN010000556.1:0-8953 GCA_036003305.1 Thermoanaerobaculia bacterium | reverse complement strand
CTTGCGGTTCCGACCCGCGCATATCAGCATGATGATCGTCGAACACTCGGCTCGATTCACCGTCGAGTTCATGTTCAGAAAAACCACCACCCAACTTGCGGCATCTTGACGGGGTCACTCCATATCAGCCCAAGGCGTAAGACTTGGGACCTCTGTTCGTTTCAAGAGGCAAGCCGCGGAGCGGCGACATACCTCCAGCACGAATGTCGCCGCTCCGCGGCTCGCTCGAATGGAAAGGCGTCCTTTCCCAAGGCTTACGCCTTGGGCTATCGGGATTTCGCCGCTCCGCGGCTGCCTCCCCAGTTTTTTCACAGCCTCTCAGGACGTCCCATGGAGGACGCCTCCCCCCGGCGGGGCCGGGGGCGCGGGCTGGGAAGCCCGCGCCGGACCGGGTGGGTCGGTGGGATGGGTTACGTGAGGCGGAGGATGGCGGGGGCGATGTGGTGGAGGGGCAGTACCGCCGAGGCGGCGCCGCGTTGGATGGCTTCTTTGGGCATGCCGAAGATGACCGACGTCGCTTCGTCCTGCGCGATGGTGGCGGCGCCTGCGGCGTGCATTTCGGCGAGGCCTTGGGCGCCGTCGTCGCCCATGCCGGTGAGGATGACGCCGATGCCGTTCGCGCCGGCGGCTTGGGCGACGGAGCGGAAGAGGACGTCGACGCTCGGACGGTGACGCGACACGAGCGCGCCGTCGGAGAGCTGCACGAAGTACCGCGAGCCGCTGCGGCGGACCAGGAGGTGATGGTTCCCGGGCGCGATCAGAACGCGGCCCGGCTCGACGACGTCGCCCGTCACGGCTTCTTTCACTTCGACCTTCGCGAGCGTGTTGAGCCGCTTCGCGAACGCAGCGGTGAATCCCTCGGGCATGTGCTGGACGACGACCGTTCCCGGCGCGTTGGCCGGCAGCGACTCGATGATCTGGCGCAGCGCCTCGGTGCCGCCGGTCGATGCGCCCATCGCGACGATGCGCTGGGTCGCCGGCGATAGCGACGGCGCGGCGGCGGGGATGATGACGTCGGGCGCGTGGCGAGCGACCACCGGCATCGTGCGCCGCATCCGCGCTTGAGCGGCGGCGCGGAGCGTATCGGTGATCATTACGGCGCCCTCGGCGATGAACTCGCGCACGCCGACCGGCGGCTTCGCGATCACGTCGACCGCTCCCTCTTCGAGAGCCCGCATCGCCGTCTCGCTGCCGCGCGACGCCGCGCTGGAACAGATGACGACCGGCAGCGGGTCGCGGCTCATGATCTGGCGGAGGAACGAGAAGCCGTCCATCCTCGGCATCTGGAGATCGAGGACGACGACGTCGGGACGCTGCTTGCGGATCTTCCGTTCGGCGATCAGCGGATCGGCGGCGGTGTCGACGCTGAACTTTCCGGTCAGCAGCATCGAGAACGCCTGGCGGACGAGCGCGGAGTCGTCGACGACGAGAACGTGCATCATCGCGGCTCCTTCACCGCATAGACGGTCGGCCCGGCGACGCGGACGCGGTCGAAGCTGTTGAGGCTCTCGGAGTGGCCGAGGAAGAGGAGACCGTGAGGCTCGAGCCGGTCGAGGAGGCGGTTGATGATCCGCCGCTTGGTCTCGGCGTCGAAGTAGATCAGCACGTTGCGGCAGAAGATGGCGTCGAACTTCCCGCCGACCGGATACGAATCGTGGTGGAGGTTGACGCGGCCGAACCGGATGAGCGAATGCAGCTCGTCGCGCGCGGCGAAGTAGCCTTCCTTGAGCCCGACGCCGCGCAGCAGGAAGGGTTTGCGGTAGTGCGCGGGGATCTGCCCGAGACGCTCCATCGGCCAGATGCCGCCTTTCGCGCGATCGAGCGCCTTCGTCGAGAGGTCGGTGGCGACGATCTCGATCTTCCACTCGGGGAGGTTTGCGCTGAGCGACATGGCGATCGAGTACGGCTCTTCACCGGTCGAGCAGCCGGCGCTCCAGACACGCACTTCGCGCCGCCGCTGTCCCGCGTCGGCGGCGTTGCGCCATGACGGGATCAGTTCGTTCTCGAGAAACGCGAACTGTTTCGGCTCACGGAAGAAGTGCGTCTCGTTCGTGCAGACGGCGTCGAGCATCCGGACGAGCTCTTCGCGGTCGGCCGTGACGACGTCGTAGTACGCGGCGAATGACGCCAGCGACAGCGCACGCAGCCGCGGCCCGATCCGTCCGACCAGAAGCGCACGCTTCTGGTCGGACAGGTTGATGCCCGCCTCGCGGTAGACGAGGGTTTGGAAGAGCCGGAACTCCTTCATCGTCAACGAGCACATCGCGAGAGCGTCCATCGGCGGATCAGAACGAGTGGAAGTCACTGAGCGGCGAACGGCCGTTGCCGCTCTTGGCAGCGATGACCTGCTGCTGTGGCATGCGCATCTGCGTCGAGTGCGGGGCGTTGACCCCAGGCGTGTGGCGCTCGTTGCCGATGCGGAAGAAGCTGACGAGGTTCTGGAGTCCCTCGGCCTGTGCCGCCATTTCCTCGGCCGTGGCCGCGAGCTCCTCGGCGGCGGAGGCGTTGCGCTGCGTCACCTGGTCGACCTGCGTGAGCGACTGGTTGATCTGCGCGACGCCCGAAGCCTGTTCGTTCGACGCGGCGGCAACATCCTGTACCAGCTCCGCGGTGCGGCGGATCGACGGAACGAGGTCGGTGAGGAGCGTGCCGGAGCGGTCGGCGACGCGGACGCTGTCTGTCGCGAGCGCGCTGATCTCGCGCGAGGACGACTGGCTGCGTTCGGCGAGCTTGCGCACCTCGGTGGCGACGACCGCGAATCCGCGTCCGTGCTCGCCGGCGCGCGCCGCTTCTATCGCGGCGTTGAGGGCGAGAAGGTTCGTCTGGTAGGCAATCTCCTCGATGATCGAGATCTTCTGCGCGATCGACTTCATGGCGCCGACGGTCTCACGGACGGCGGTGCCGCTCTCCTCGGCGTCGCGCGAGCCCTTCATCGCCATCGACTCGGTCTGGCGGCTGTTCTCGGCGTTCTGCGAGATCGACGCGTTCATCTGTTCGAGGCTCGCGGTCGTCTCCTGCACCGCGGCGGCCTGCTGGCTGTTGCCCGCCGACACCGCCTGCGCAGTGGACGACACTTGTCCGGCCGCGGTCGCAAGCGACGTTGCGGCGGAGCGGACTTCGCCGATGATCTCGACGAGACGGGAGATCATCTTGGTGAGCGAGATGCCGAGGGCGTCGCGATCCGAGCGAGGCGCGACGGTCACGCCGAGGTTACCCTCGGCGATCGTCGACGCCGCGGCCACCATCGCGGAGTTCGAGTCGATCATCTTCTTCATCGACTGAAGAAGTTGCGCCGTTTCGTCTTTCCCCTTCACCTCGACGCGCTGCTCGGAGTCTCCCTCCGCGAGCTTTTCGGCGATCGCGACGACCGCCGCGATCGGCGCAGTGATGCTGGTGGTAATCGCGAACGCGATGATGACGGCGACGAGAAGTGCGAGGCAGGTGACGCCGATCATGATCATGCGGGCGTTGGCGCCCGTAGCGATGATCGTTTTCTTCTTCTCCTGAACGTTCTGGCTGGTGCCGTCTTCGAGCGTCTGCACAGCGTCCTCGACGCGGTGGATCTCTTCCTTGATCGGCGTGATTTCCTTGTTCGCGTCGGTGGCCGTCTTGATCTCGCCGGTGGTAATGCGCTTCGAAATCGCCTGGAACGCGGAGAAATAGGTGCTGACGTCGCTGCGAGTGGAGCGGATGAGGTCGATCTCCTTCACGTCGGTGATGAGACGCTCCATGCCGGAGAGGTTGTCGTCGAGTTCCCGGCGAGCTTTCTCCCACTTGCCGAGGTACTCGGTCTCTTTATCGCGGTCACCGATGTTGAGGAAGTAGTCTTTCTCATAGCGGCGCATGTCGATGGTGGCGATCTTGGCGTCATTTGCGAAGCCGGCGATCGCGACGTCGACGTTCATTGCCTTCATGGCGGTATCGACGGCGGTGCCGAGGCCCCACTGCCCGGTGATCGCGACGACCGCGAGGAAGGCGACGAGGATGCCGAAGCCGGCGAAGAGTCTTTTTCCGATGGTGATCTGCTGCAACATGGTCGTATTTCCTTTTCTGTCTTGTCAGACTGCTTCCGCGGCGACTTCGTCGGCCGCGTCAATGGTTTCCTGGATCTCGACCGGCGATAGGACGCGGTCGATGTCGAGAATGAGCACGAGCCGGCCGTCGAGTTTGCCCATGCCGACGAGGTAGTCGACGCGAACGCCGGTACCGAACGACGGCGGTGGCTCGATGGCGCTGTCGGCGATGTCGACGACTTCGGAGACGGCGCTCGCGACGATGCCGAGCGTCAGCAGCTCGCCCTCGGGCTTCGTCTCGACGACGATGATGCAGGTGGTGCGCGTCGTCGCCGTCTCGTCGTTTCCGAATTTCGCGGAGAGGTCGACGAGCGGCAGCACCGCGCCGCGCAGGTTGATGACGCCGCGGACGTGCGCCGGCGTCGCCGGCACGCGCGTGACGTGCTCGTATTCGATGATCTCTTTCACCCGCAGGATTTCGACGGCGTACTCCTCGTCGCGGATGAAGAAGGTGAGGTATTGGTTCATGCGTGCTCCCGTTCTTGTTCGAGGTTGCGGAGGATGGAGGGGGTGTCGAGGATCAACGCCACCTGCCCGTTGCCGAGGATCGATGAGCCGGCGATGCCGGAGACTTCGCCGAAGTAGTTGCCGAGAGGTTTGATGACCGCCTGCGCGCTGCCGTGCAGCTCGTCGACGACGAGACCCGCTTTCGCGGAGCCGTGCCGGACGACGAGGACGTTCTCGCGGAGGTTTTCCGTGGCCGAAGCCACACTGAGGCCGAATAGATTGCGCAGCCGCACGTAGGGGACGATCTCGTCGCGAAGGAGGAGGACGCCGGACGCTTCTGCGCTCCGATCCGCCGGCGGCAGCTCGATGCACTCGACGACGTGGTCCATCGGGACGATGAAGCTCTCCGTCGCGGCGGTCACGCGGAACCCGTCGATGACGGCGAGCGTCAGCGGGATGCGGATCGTAAAGGTGCTGCCTTCGCCGAGAGATGTCTCGACGTTGATCGTGCCACGCAGCGACTCGACGGCCCGGCGGACGACGTCCATGCCGACGCCGCGGCCGGAGAGGTCGGTAACGCTCTCCGAAGTTGTGAATCCTGGCTCGAAGATTTTCTCGAGGCGATCGCCGTCGACTTTGATCCCGGCGCCGTCGTCGGAGATCCGGATGACGATCGATCCCGCCTCGTGGTGCGCGGCGAGCGTGATCGTACCGGTCGCAGGCTTGCCGTTCGCGATCCTCTGTTCCGGTTCTTCGATTCCGTGATCGATCGCGTTGCGGATCATGTGCGTCAGCGGGTCGCGCAGCATCTCGACCGCAGTGGTGTCGACCTCGACGTCTTCGCCGCTGGTCACGAGCTCCGCGGCCTTGCCGTGCGTCGCTGCGGTGTCGCGGACGGTCCGCGTGTAGGAGCGGAAGAGGGGTCCGACCGGGACCATGCGCGCGCGCATGACCAGTTCCTGCAGTTCGCCCTCGAGCATTCCCAAGTGCCCTTCGACTTCCGTGACCGCTTCGTAGTCGGCGCTCGCGAGGAGCTGCAGCACGCGTCCGCGTGCGATCGCGATCTCGCCGGTGAGGTCGAGCATGCGGTCGAGCTTTTCAGACGCGACGCGCAGCGATCGCGCGGCCGTGCGCTGCGCGCCGCCCGCTGTCGGCGCCGAGATCAGGCGCCGGAAGGTGTCGATGCCGGAGAGGAGAAGCGTGACGACGGCCGGATCGGCCTGCATCGCGTTCTCGTGGATGCGCTCCAGCAGCTCCTCGTACGCGTGAGCGAACGTGGTGACGCTCGTGAGGCCGACGCACGACGCGTTGCCCTTGATCGTGTGGGCGCGGCGGAGGAGCTCCTGCTTGACCTCCGCGTCGTCCGGCGAGACTTCGAGCGCGAGGAGACCGCTCTCCAGCGCCGCGATGTCTTCCACCGCCTCCTCGACGAAGGTCGCCATCAGTTCATTCAGATCGATTTCAGACATACGGTCCCCTCATCGGTGCGGTAGATGACCTTCCGGCCGCGGTGGCCGCCGGTATCGATCTCGATGACGTCGATGCCGAAGCGGGCGAGGAAGTCGAGCGCGAGCTCGACGTTCTTCTGGCCGAGCGTCGCGGTCGGCTTCAATTCGTTGAACATGGAGGCACCGCCGAAGACGCGTGCGCGCATGAACGGCAGCCGCGCGCCCGCGTTTCGAAGGCCGTTGAGCAACTCGTTCATGGCGACGTCGCCGAAGCGCGGCGACGACGTCATGCGGCCGCTGCCGAGCGGCAGCATGAAGTGGTTGATGCCGCCGATGCGCTTCGTCGTGTCGAACATACAAACCGCGACGCACGAGCCGAGGATCGTCGTCACCTGCATCGGCTCGGTGGCGATCACCATGTGGCCTGGCTGCAGAAAGCGCGAGGCGATGCGAGGCTCCTCGGCCGGCATGGCACTCATGACCCCACCATCAGCCGGGACGTCGCGCGCGTGCAGTAGAGCGCCGTCGCCGCGTGCGAACCGAGGAGCTCGAAGAGCTCCAGGTCGATCGGCTCGAATCCGCTCTTCTGCGGCAGGAGCCGGAAGATGCCGATGACGCCGATGACGGTCTCGTCGAGCTTCAGTGGAATGCAGGCGCTGAGCGACTCCTGCGAGCCGCCGCCGACGAGATCGGCCTCGCCCGCGACGTAGCGCTGGCCTGTCTCGGCGACGAGACCGATCAGCCCCCCCTCGCCGTCGAGCTTGAGCTTTTCGAATTGCTGCGGGTCGATGCCAAAGGAGTCCAGAAGGGTCAGACTGTCGCCCGTGATCTCCCAGATCCCGAGCTCCTCGGAGCCGATCAGGTTGATGATCACTTCTTTGATCGCGGCGAGGACGCGCTCGCGGTCGAGCGTCCCGTGCAACTGGTACGTCGCGACGTAGAGGTTCGCGAGGTTGGTGTTCTGTTGTTCGACGTCGACGTAGCGTGAGGAGAAATCGGCGAGCGTCTGGTTCAGCCGGGTGATCTCTTCGAGCAGCAACTGAACGTACTCGCGGGTATCGCTCGCGACTTTGTCGACGAAAGGACGACCTTCATGCAGTTTCATCGTCGTCCCTTCCTTAGCTCGCGGCCGCCATGCCGAGGATGTTGTTCAGCTTCGTGAGCAGCTCGAGACCGTTGATCGGCTTCGTGACGTAGTCAGTGCAGCCGTTGCGGTACGCGGTCTCCATGTTGTGTTCCTCGCCACGCGTCGTGACCATGATGATGGGGATGTGTGCCGTCGCCTCGTCGTTGCGGATGGCGGAGCAAGCTGAGAGGCCGTCGAGGTTCGGCATCATGACGTCGAGGAGGATGACGTCGGGCTTTTCGCTTTTCGCTTTGGCGACGCCTTCGACGCCGTCGCGTGCCGTGACGATCTCGTACGGTCCTTTGGAGAGGATCATCTTCTCCATCAGGATCACGGTGCTGGAGTCGTCGACGAGCAGGATCTTCTTCTTCATTGCGGATTCCCTTTCTGAGATTCGAGATATGGAGTTTGGGCGAGCTCGCTCGCCGGCATGGCGGGCGCGAAGAGAAAGCCCTGGACGATGTTGATTCCGAGTTGCGTGACGACGTCGAGGTCGTCCTCGTGCTCGATCCCTTCGACGATCGGCTTCGCTCCGATGGCGTCGGCGAGCGAGACGATGGAGGCGATGACGGCGGCGCGCACGGGATCGCGCGAGCAGCCGTCGGCGATATAGCGGTCGACCTTGAGGTGATCGGGACGGCAGTCGACGATCATCCGGAAGTTCGAGGCACCGACGCCGAGGTCGTCGACGGCGATGCGCACCCCGGCGTCGCGGAGGATGCCGAGCGTTGCCCGGAAGCTCTCCATCGTCCACGGCGCGCGGTGCTCGACGATCTCGAGCATCAGCCGCTCCGGCGCGATGTCGTACGACTCCGCGGCGTCGAGGAAGTGCTCGGCGAAATGCGGGACGTTTCCGAGCGTCGAGCCGTGGACGTTGATCGAGATCCGCGGCTTTCCTGGCAGTGTCGCCGCCGACGCGAGCGCCTCGGCGATGCAGATGGAGTCGACCTGCGATTCCTCGCCTTTGCGGCGCGCGTATTCGAACAGGACGTCGGGACGCTCGACGTTCGATCCGCGGGGACCGCGGGCGAGCGCTTCGAGGGCGTAGAGCCGAGGGCGTCCGCTCCGAATACAGACGATCGGTTGGAATTCGATGCGGATCGCACCGGGCCGTTTCAGTGTGTCGATGAGTGTCATACCGGTTGTTCCAGGAGGTCAGAGACGGTGCGTGCGATGTCGGCGAGCGGGCGCGGTTTGCGAAGCAGCGCGTGAGCACCGCGGCGTTTCGCCTCCGCTTCGATCTCTGGGGTGGCGTGGGCGGTGAGGAGGATGAGCCGCGCCGACGGGCAGTGGAGGCGGATGTAACGGATGATCTCGAGGCCCTCGGTCGAGCCGTTCGTGCCGAGGGAGAGGTCGATGATCACGGCGTCGAAATCGCAGCAGAACGCGAGGGCCTCCGCTTCTTCCAACTCGCGCGCACACTGCACGCGATAGCCGCCGCGCTGAAAGTATTTTTCGAGGGCGAAGAGAATCGTCTCTTCGTTGTCGATGATGAGCAGCTTCTTGTTCACGGGCTGCTCATAGAGCAACCGAACTGCCACGCGTGCCAGCGTCGCAACGCGTTGTGAGGGCGTGGTTTAGCGAGTTGTGAACGGCACGTGAACGACGCCGCGTTTCAGAACTAACACGTCAATTTCTAATTTTAGAAATGTCGATGCCGTGTTTGCGTGCCTTGTAGTAAACGGCGCTGCGTGAAACGCCGAGGCGATCGGCGACGCGGTCGATGTTGCCGTTCTCGTCGCGGAGCACCTGCGCGATGTAATCGCGTTCGACGTCTTCGAGCGTGCCGCTGCGCGATGTGACTGACTGCACCGGCGAAGACATTTCGACAGGCATGACGAGTTGTTCGGCTTCGAGGA
>DASYSN010000555.1:0-3825 GCA_036003305.1 Thermoanaerobaculia bacterium | reverse complement strand
ACAGCGCCTTCACGTCCACCACTGCGTTACGATCTTTTCGGGCCATCGAGTTCTTCTCCTGTTCGTTTTGTTTTGGCGAATCGAACTTACAGGAGATCTCCTTGGCCTTTCTCTTTTTGCAGAACTATCCGGACACTACCGAAGCGGGCGACAGGTGCCGCCCGCTACGCGGGCTCACGTCCTGTGCGCGAACAACCCCCGCCTGAAGGCGGGGGCTGAGGGTCAGTCGCCGCCTACGGCGGCTTGAAAGCTTGCGGGATGACAGCTCTCTGACGCCGCAGCCCGCATCCGGAGATCCTTCGCCGCGCTCCGCTGGCTCAGGATGACGGGACTACGCCCGCAAATCCTTCAGCGCGAGCTCCATCCGGCGGATGCCTTCCGCCGCCTCTTCCATCGACAGGTTGAGGGGCGGACGGAAGCGGGCGGACTGGTGGCCGCTCGAGAGCACCATCACGTCGTGATCCATGAAGGCGTTCAGCGCGGTGTCGCGGAGCTGCCCGTTCGGCAGATCGAAGGCCGCCATGAGGCCGCGTCCGCGGACGTTCGTGACGAGGGCGGGGAACTCGGATGAAAACCGCTGCAGCTCGCCGAGGAAGTACGCGCCGACGCGGGCGGCGTTGTCGACGAGGCTCTCTTCGTCGATCACCTCGAAGTAGCGCTGCGAGCGGACCATGTCGGTCAGGTTGCCGCCCCACGTCGAGTTGATGCGCGAGGAGACGGTGAAGACGTTCTCGTCGATGTCGAAGATGCGGTCGTTGGAGACGAAGCCGCAAACCTGTGTCTTTTTGCCGAAACAGAACAGATCGGGCTCGACGCCATAGTGCTGGAACGCCCACATCTTGCCCGTGAGCCCGACGCCCGACTGCACCTCGTCGAAGATGAGCAGCATGTCGTTCTCGTCGCAGAGCTGGCGAACGGCGCGAAAGAACTCCGGCCGGAAGTGGTTGTCTCCCCCCTCGCCCTGGACCGGCTCCATGATGAACGCGGCGATGTCGTCCTTGCGCTCGGCGAGGAACTTCTTCGCCTGATCGATCGCGGCGCGCTCGCGCTGCTCCACGTCGTCATCCGTCGGAAAGCGGAGTTTCGGATTGTCGATCCGCGGCCAGTCGAATTTCGGGAAGTACTCCGTCTTGCGCGGATCAGTATTGGTCAGCGAGAGCGTGTAGCCGGTACGGCCGTGGAAGGCCTCGCGCAGATGCATGATCTGCGTGCCCTTCTCTTCGGTGTATCCCTTCTTGAAGTTCTTGCGGACCTTCCAGTCGAAGGCCGTCTTGACGGCGTTTTCGATTCCTAGGGCGCCGCCTTCGATGAAGAACGCGTGCTTCTGGAACGACGGCGGCAGCGCGATGCGCGCGAACGTCTCGACGAACTCGGCCATGTAGGTCGTGTAGATGTCGGAGTTCGCCGGCTTGTTGATCGCGGCGGTGGCGAGCTTGTCGCGGAACTCGGGGTTGTCGAGCCGCGGGTGGTTATAGCCGATGGGGCAGGAGGCGAAGTTCGTGAAGAAGTCGAGGACGTTGCGGCCGCGCTTCGCGTCGAAGACCCACGATCCTTTCGATTTCTGCAGGTCCATGACGATCTCGTAGCCGTCCGCGAGCATGTGACGGCTCAGGACGTTATGGACATCGCCAGGCCGGACGTAGATCCGGCGATCAATGATGGGGGTTACGGTCATGCGTGACTCCTGTGGTGCTCCCTGAGGCGGCGTGATCATATCGCAGAGGGAGAGCGGAGAAGGGAGAGCGGAGCAGTAGAATGCGGCCGCGCGTGAGAGATGTTTCTCCGCTCTCCGCTCTGCAATCTCCGCTCTGAAAGGGATCTCATGAAAGACATCGTCATCGTCGGCGCCGCTCGGACGCCGATCGGTTCGTTCCTCGGTACTCTCTCTTCCATCCCCGCGCCACGTCTCGGCGCCACGGCCATCAAGTGCGCGCTCGAGAACGCTCGCGTGCAGCCCGATCAGGTGCAGCAGGTGATCATGGGCAACGTCCTGCAGGCAGGCATCGGGCAGGCGCCCGCGCGCCAGGCCAGCATCTACGCCGGAATCCCCGTCTCCGCCGGCGCGGTCACGGTGAACAAGGTCTGCGGCTCCGGGATGAAGGCGGTCATGTACGCCGCGAACGACATCCGGTGCGGCGAGTACGACCTCGCGATCGCAGGCGGCATGGAGTCGATGTCCAACGCCCCGTACGCCCTGCCGCAGGCGCGCAACGGCTACCGGATGGGCAACGGCAAGATGATCGACCTCATGATCCACGACGGCCTGTGGGACCCGTACGGCGACAAGCACATGGGCAACTGCGCGGAAACGTGCGTGCAGAAGTACCACTTCACGCGCGAGGAGCAGGACGCGTTTTCGAAGGAGTCGTACGTCCGCGCGCAGGAGGCGATCCGCAGCGGCAAGTTCAAGAAAGAGATCGCCGTCGTCGAGATCGAGGGCAGGAAAGGGAAGTCGGTCGTCGTCGATGACGAGGAGCCGTTCGCCGCGCCGCTCGAGAAGATGCCGACGCTCAAGCCGGCGTTTCTGAAAGAGGGTGGCACGGTCACCGCCGCGAATGCTTCGAAGATCAACGACGGCGCGGCCGCGCTGGTCGTGACGTCCGCCGAGTACGCGGAGAAGAACGGCCTCAAGCCGATCGCCCGCATCGTGGCGCAGGCGACCGCGGCGCAGGAGCCGGAGTGGTTCACGACCGCGCCGGCAAAGGCGATCGACATCGTGTTGCATCGTGCGAATCTCTCCATGGCCGACATGGACCTCGTGGAGGTCAACGAGGCGTTCGCCGCTGTCGCGATGGCGGCGATGAAGGACGCGAACATCCCGCACGAGAAGCTGAACATCTACGGCGGCGCGGTCGCCCTCGGGCATCCGATCGGCGCCAGCGGCGCGCGCATCCTGGTCACGCTCCTGCACGCCCTCGAGAGCCGCAACCAGAAGCGCGGCCTCGCCGCGATTTGTATCGGCGGCGGCGAAGCGGCCGCGATGATCGTGGAACGCCTGTAAATATTTGGGAACCTCGGCACGCGGGCTGCGTCATACGGAAAACCGTGCGGAGGCTTTTCATGACAAAACGTTTCGCGATCCTCGCAGGGCTGTTTCTCTTCGTGACGCCGCTATTTGCGCAAAAGGGCGCGATCTCGGTCTTCGTGGCGAATCCCGGCGGCGGCTGGAGCAGCAACGAGGGAACGTCTGCCAACGGCGACATCGGTGTCGGTGCCGAGTACTGGTTCTCGCCTCGCGTTTCCGCGACCGTGAACGTCTCGAGGCATGAGGATGTAGCGGCGTTCACCGTCTTCCCCATCAACGGTTTCCCGACGACGACGTTCTCCCGCGTCTACGAGTACCCGATCGATGCGCTGCTACGGTATCGCTTCGCGGGCAGCGAGCGCTGGAAGCCGTACCTCGGCGGCGGTCTCCGCGCCGTGCGGGTCTTCAACCCGCCGTTTGGCGACCGTTCCTGGAACTTCGCGCCGGAATTCAATGGCGGCGTCACCTTCCTGATGACGAAGAAGCTCGGCCTCGACTTCGACGGCAGGTTCGTGCCGATTGAGAACCGCTATACCGGCGTCGACGATGGGCGCGTTTCGGTCGGTTTGAGCTGGCGCTGGTAATCGCACTGCCCGGCCACCGCGGGTGCGGGCTCGTCGTCTTTCCGGCTGACGTACTGACGTGCGGCGTCGATGAGATCGCACGCGTTGGCGAGAGGTTTACCGTACATGTCCGTCATCTCCCGGATCGTCATCTCCCCCAGGGCGCGGTAGCTCTCGAACTGTGACTCGCTGAAGAACTGATCGGCCGTCGTTTCGTGCGGGAAGCTGTCGTGCGTG
>DASYSN010000554.1:0-1506 GCA_036003305.1 Thermoanaerobaculia bacterium | reverse complement strand
CGCGACACCGCCGACAAGGTCCGCATCGCCCAGAAGATCATCGAGGCGAACGACAAGGCGAAGGCGGAAGTCGTCGTCGACGTCGAGCTGCTGCAGATGGACCTCGACAAGACGAAGGACATCGGCTTCGCGCTCGCGGGGATCAGCGGCAGCCCGGTCATCACGCAGGTTCCGAACGGCGTCGACAAGGACGGCAACCCCGTCTTTAAGACGATCACCGCACCGACGTCCGCTGCGGGCAGCGGCCCAGCCGCCGCGACTCTTGCCGACTTGGCAAACATCACCCACAACTCGTTCAGCTTTGCGATTCCGCAGCCGACCTACGGGCTCCTCAAATCGGTCGGAAACGCCGAGCTGCTGGCGAACCCGGAGCTGCGAATCTCCGAGGGAGAGAAGGCGTCGCTCCACATCGGCCAGCGCATCCCGGTTCCGGTGTCGACGTTCACCAGCGCCACGACCGGCACCACGAACGGCGGCACATTCGCGCCCGTCACGTCGTACCAGTACCAGGACGTCGGTATCAAAGTCGCGATCGAGCCGCGCGTGCATCACAACGGCGAGGTGACGCTGAAGCTGACGGTCGAGGTCTCGAACGTCGGCCAGAACGCGGCCGGCACCGGCGTGAACGGCGTTCCGGCGCAGCCGACGTTCGCCACGCGCACCATCGAGTCGACGATCCGCCTCAAGGATGGCGAGACGAACTTCCTCGCCGGCCTCATTCAGGACACCACGACGTTCACCGACACGAAGACGCCGTTCCTCGGCGACATCCCGATCCTCGGCCGGCTCTTCACCGAGTCGAACACGCACAAACAGCGCACCGATCTCGTCCTGACCATGACGCCGCACATCGTGCGCATGCCGGACATCACGGAAGACGACGTGGCGCCGATGTGGGTCGGCACGCAGAACAACCTGACGTTCCGCGGCGTCTCGCCGCGTATCGAGTCGCAGTCGAACGGCGATCCGTTCGTGCAGCAGCGCCCGCCCGCGGTCATCGCTCCGGACGGGCAGGTGCCCATGACGCCGGACGGCCGCGCGACCGCTCCCGCGGCGCCGCTCGGCGGCAGCGCTCCGTCGAATCCTTTCCAGCAGAATCAGAACAATCCCCCGAATACGGCGGTGCCGCCGAACCCGAATCCGCCGCAGGCGAGCGTGAACGTCAAACCGGTTGCGCAAATAGCCTCGATGGCAAGCACCGACTCGATTCCGGCCGCGCAGCCCGACCTCGGGGCGCTCCGGATCGCTCCGCGCCTCGGCGCCGAGCCGGTCACGCTCAAGATCAACGGCGGCGAGCAGAAGCTGTGGAACATCATCGGGATGGACCTCGAGGGGCTCAGCACCGACTCGCTCGTGCTGCATTACGACCGCAATGCCGTCGACGTGACCGAGGTCGTGTTCGGGGAGGCGCTGGCAATCGATCCCAAGGTGCCGCCCGTCGCCACGATCAATCGCGAGACCGGGACGATCAAGATCACGTCGTCCGACGGCAAGCCGCTGCAGTTC
>DASYSN010000553.1:0-5357 GCA_036003305.1 Thermoanaerobaculia bacterium | reverse complement strand
GACGGCGACGAACAGCTTCCCGCTGAGCGTCGCCGCCAGACGTCGCATCGACATCACCTCGCCGGCACCGGTGAGACGCCGGCAGGAAGTGTCGCCGCCTTCTCCTTCGCCGGTCCCTCGGCGTGGAAGATCGGCAGGTACTTCATGACCATCGTGAAGAGGAAGATGCCGATCGTCACCATCATGAGCGTGACCGACACCTCGCTCCACTTCGGCACGTAGCGGTGTCCCGCCGCGTGCTCCATGCCGGTGACCGCGACGTTGAGCCGGTTCACCATGAAGCCGCCGACGACGAACATCGAGACGATGTAGAGGCGGATCGGATTTTCACGAATGGCGCGGAACGAGAGGAGCAAGACGGGGAGGAGGACGCCGAGCGTGACTTCGACCCAGAACATGTTCGCCTCGTAGCCGCCCGCGAGGGCGTACTTGAGCGCGCCGCGCTGGATGAGGTCCTCGAACCGCAGGATGCCGTACGCGATGAGGACGACCATCATCACGCGGCCGAGGGCGAGGATCACCGGCTTCTCGAGCGCGTGATTGAAGTGACGTGCCGACATCGTCGACTCGAAGATCGTCATGCCGAGGCCGACCGCGACCGCCGAGACGAAGAAGAGGAGAGGAAGGAGCGGCGAGTACCAGAGCGGATGCAGCTTGCCGGGAACGATCAGGTAGAAGCTGCCGAGCGCCGACTGGTGAATGATGCTGACGACGACCCCGACGATGATGATCGGCGTCGAGATGGCGCGCAGGATCCGCAGCGGCTTCTCCAGCCGCAGGAACTGGAACACGACCGGCGCGAACTCCAGCGCGAGGATGGTCGTGTAGAGCATCACGCACCAGCCGACGAGGAACATGACCGACCGCGGGTTCCACATGATCAGCGGATGCCAGATGCGATAGGGACGTCCGAGGTCGAACAGCACCGCGCAGATCTCGAGCAGGTAGCCGAGGAATGCGGTGACGAGCGCGGCGCGGGCGATGCCTTTGAACTTGTCGAGGTTGAAGACGTAGACCGTCGCCATCAGCGTGAAGCCGCCGGCGGCGAGCATGATTCCGCAGAGGCAGTCGAAGCCGATCCAGAGGCCCCACGGGAACGAGTCGGAGAGGTTGGTCGAGGCGCCGAGGCCTTTGTAGAACCGGATGAAGGTCGAGTAGAGACCGGCGGTGACGAAGATGACGCCGAGAACGCGCCAGAAGGTGATCTTGATCTTCGGCAATGTCATGACTCACGCTCCTTCTTCGCGTCCTTCTTCAACTGCTCTGCGGCGGCGACGGCCTCGCGGCGGCTGGTGATCCACCAGATGCCGCCGAGTGCGGCCCAGCCGACGGTGACGACGCCCGGAACCTTCTCGAGCATGTTCGCGGTGAGCGCCGGCAGCGGCTGCGACGTCGCGGTGGCCGGTAGTCCGTACTGCTCGAACGGAACGGAGGAGAGAAGGAGCACCGACGATCCGCCGTACTCGCTCTCGCCGTAGATACGGGTGATGTATTTGCCTGGGTTCTCCGCGATCCGCTTCTTCGCTTCGGCGAGGAGTGCCTCGCGATCGCCGAAGATCGTGGCGCCGGTGGGACATGCCTCCGCGCACGCGGTGGGGAGGCCGGCCTGGACCCGGTCGGGGCACATGATGCATTTGCGGACGCCCGGCAGCGCCTTCGACCACTCGTACTTCGGGATGCCGTACGGGCAGGCGAGCATGCAGTAGCGGCAGCCCATGCAGCGGCTCTCGTCGTAGACCACCGGACCGGCTTTCGTCTTCTGCAGCGCGCCGACCGGGCATACGGAGACGCACGTCGGGTCGGAGCAGTGCATGCAGAGCCGGCGCAGATACGTCTCGTCGCCCGATGCGGTCTTTTTCACCGCCACATAGGTGAATTTGTGATCGGAGGTCTTCTTCTCCGCCTTGACCGCGTCGTCGTAGGGGAGTTTGTTTTTCGTGGCACAGGCTTCCTCGCAGGTGAGGCAGCCGATGCAGAGCGTTGCGTCGTACAGGATTGCTGCTTTTTTCAGCATCACGCGGCTCCTTTCGCCGTGGATGATGAATTGCGCAACAGAGGACGGCTGTGACTGCCCGGACGCCTGCTCAGTGGCCGCGGCGAGAGGCGCGGCGTTGCTCCATCACACCGTGTGAGATGTCACTCGGCGTCGGCATCCTCTTCATAGAGGAGCTCGCAGAGCCGGGAGAGGTCGCGGCAGTCGCGGGCGCTGAGGCGGCTCGCCACGGTGTCGAAGGCCTTCTGCATCGGGTCGTCCATCCGGTCGAGGAGATCGAGGCCTTCGCGCGTGATGCGGGTGATCGACTGCCGTTTGTCGTCCCCACCGCGATCGCGCCCAACGAGGTTCTTCGCGGAGAGGCGGTCGACGATGCGGGTGATGTCCGGCGCGCGGTCGAGCATCCGGACGGCGATCTCGCCGCGCGGGTGTCCGCCCGGATGCACGCCGCGGAGGATCCGCAGGACGTTGTACTGCGGCAGCGTGATGTCGAATGCCTCGACGACGCGCTCACTCTGCTCGCGCAGGTAGTTCGCCGCCACAGAGAGGTTGAGCAACGCCTCCTGCTGCGCCGACGTGAAGTGCGCCTGTTTGATGCGGCGCTTTAGACCGGTCCCCACGCTGCGAGTTGTAACACGAGTCGCGCTACGGCGATCGGAACGACACTGCGACGTTATTCCGGGATCCGCCGTCCCACCGAAAATCGATGGTGAAGCGGTAGACGTCGTTGGCCGCGTTGTGGACGATACCGGCACGGTCCAGCCGGAGCACGGCCCGCGTGCCGCCTTTGAATGGGACCGGAATCTTCTTGCCGTTTACATTCGCGGTGGCGATGCAATTTGGGAGCGGAGTCCCGTCCGGCGACTGAGCGGTCATACGGATCGTGACGGGAGAATCGAAGTCGATCGCTTCGTCCGAATCGGCCGCGGCGGCGATCAACGCCTGCTTCGGAGCGTCCTGCAACACCTCTTTGAAGATCTGGGTCACCACCAACGAGTCCCACATGTGTGCGTGGAGGTCGGGAATCGGATCGGCGACGAATGCGCCGATCGGAATCACGAGCGTCCTGACGTTCGTGCCTTGGATCCACCCCGCTGAAACCCGCGGCACGGTCCCGTCTCCGGCGTCCTTCTCCGGACTCAGGAAGAGGACGTCTTCTTGCTCCAGGATCGCTGTCGGCCACGTCGGGCCACCCCAGCCGACGACGTTCGTCATCTTCAAGGGGCCGAAATCCCTCGACCGCATTCCGAGCCGCTGGTCGGCTGCGGCGGCCAGCGGCTGTGAGTACGCCTCGCGTCCTGCCTTGACCCACGTGAGATCGATGCAGGCGGCCGCCTGTTTTCCATCGAGGCCGTGCGTGAGCTGAACCTCGTCCATCGACGTTCGTGCCGGGTCGGGCGGCAGGAGGTCCCACGCCGCCTGCGCATGACCGATGAGATTTGCTCCTTCGTCGGCCGTGATGAGGTTCAGGCCGAGAATCGATTCCGAGTGTCCGACATGGATCGCGAACAGCGCTTCCAGCGTGCCCGCCCATGCGCCACCGAAGGCGAGGACCTGCTCGATGTTTCCGACGAGCCCGGGATGCGCAGCGAGAAACGCTCGGAAGACGAGAGCCCCGGTGGAGTGGATGATCGCGACGACTTTCGTGGGCGCGAAGTTCTCGACTGCTTTCGCAATCGCATCGACGGTCACCTGCGCATCGACGCCCAGCCGCCAGTCCCAGCCGATTGGGGCGAAGTTGGCGCTCGCACCTTCATTCGGGATCGTGTAGCCCAGACGGGCGAGGATGTCGTACAGCGATTGCGCCTGCTTTGCGATCCCGAGAATCGACCGGATCGGGGGACCGGCGACGAGTCCTCCCGGGATGTCGAGCATCGCGTCGAAGAAGGCTTTCTTTCGCGTGGAATCGAGAAGCGTACCGGGCGAAGGCGGGAAAACGGTTTGCCCGTCCGCGTCGCGCAGTTCGGTGGCCGGAAAGCCCGGTACGAAGACAATAGGTTTCATGGGAGCACTCCTTCTCTTTGGAGTGCCCCGCGGCGCTTTTTCCCTACCTAAACGTACGCCAACTGTGCCTGCGGCTGATAGGTGCAGATCGGGTCGGACGCGAAGACGTCGCCGGTGACCGACCAGGCGCGGGAACGCGATCCGCCGCAAAGCTCGCGGAATTCGCACTCGCCGCATTTGCCCTTCAGGTTTTTCGTGTCGCGGAGGGATCGGAATAGCTCGCTTTCTCTGTAGAGCGTCACGAGCGACTCCTTCTTCACGTTGCCGGCCTTGAGCGGGAGGAAGCCGCTCGGGAAGACGTCGCCGATGTGGCTGATGAAGACGAAGCCCTTCGCCTCGTTGACGCCCTTCGGCGCGCGGGTGATGGCGCCGGTCTGCATCTGCACGCCGATCGGCTTGGTCCGTGCGATGTTGCCCATGAAGATGGTCGACGCGTCGATGAGTCCCGTGTTCGGGTCGATCAACTCGTTGGTCGTCTTCCCCTGCTCCGCAAGCATCCGCTGCATCACGTACCGCCGGTAGTGCATCGCCTCGGTCGTCCGGACGTTGAATGAAACGCTCTTGCTGATGTCGTACAGGTTGCCGAACAGCGTCTCGACTTCGCTGCCGTCGATCATGTCGCCCGTCTTCGCGCGACCGGTCGGGACGAGGAAGAAGACGCTCCACATGACGATGTTCGAGTACTTCGAGAGCAGCGCGGCGAGCTTCGGCATGTCGGCGGCCGTGCGGTTCGAGACGGTCGAGTTGATCTGGACCGGGATGTCGTTGTCGCGCGCCGCTTCGATGGCGCGGATGGTGAGGTCGAACGAGCCGGGGACACGGCGGAAGTTGTCGTGGTCTTCGCGGATGTAGTGGTCGAGCGAGATGGCGAGGCGTGTGACACCGTTGTCCTTCATCCGCTTGATGGCGTCCGGCGTGAGCAGCGGCGTCGCGCTCGGCGTGACGGACGGTTCCAGGCCGACCGACTTCGCGTAATGGATCGTGTCGTAGATGTCCTCGCGCTTGAGCGGATCACCGCCGGTGATGACGAAGACCTTCGGCTCGAGCTCGGCGATCTGGTTGATGAGCGTGAAGCCCTGCTCGGTCGTCAGCTCGAACTGCGAGCGGCGCGACTGCGCGGCCGCGCGGCAGTGGACGCACGAGAGATCGCACGCGCGCGTCGTTTCCCAGATCGCCACGAATGGACTGACATTGAAGTCGACCGCGCCTTTATCGAACATCAGATCACCCCGTATTTCTCTGCCCACTCGCGGTAAGCGCGCGGCGAGATCTCGCTCGGCTTGATCTCGGCGCGGCCGCCCCAGTAGACGTTCGTGTAGTTCAGGCCGATGCCGCTGTCGACGAGGAACTGGTCGATGGC
>DASYSN010000552.1:0-3765 GCA_036003305.1 Thermoanaerobaculia bacterium | reverse complement strand
GCGAAACAACGACGCAAAGACAGCCGAGTAGGTTCGTTCCACCATTTCTTCCGCCGCGGCACGATCGCCTGCGCGGATTGCCTCCAGCAGCCGGCGCTCCTCGCCCCACGGCGTGCTCGCTTCCGCACGTTCGGTTGCCGCTGCCGGGAACGTAGCAACTTCGGCCACGTCAATTGGACGCATGTTCACAGGAAAACGAAACCACGGCGCTATCCTACGCGCCATGAAACGGATCGTCCCGCTCATGCTGCTCCTCAGCCTCGCCTGCTCCCGGAAGGTCGAAGCGCCGAAATTCGACGAAAACGCCGAGATCATGAAGTGGCGGCAGAACCGCCTGGCCAAGCTGAAGGGCGACGACGGCTGGCTGACGCTGGTCGGCCTCCAGTGGCTCAACGACGGCGAGAACAAGATCCAGAACCCGGCAAACGGCGGGTCGGTCGTGTTGCAAAACGGTGTCGTGACGCTCATGCCGAGCCCGTCCCTGACGATCGACGGCAAGCCGGTGACGACCCCGACCCCGCTGCGCGACGACACCGATCCGAAGGGCCCGACGATCGTCAGCAGCGGCACGGTTCACTTCCACGCCATCAAGCGCACTCCCAAGTTCGCGCTGCGAGTGAAGGACACGAATTCACCCGCGCGTACGCACTTCCTCGGATTGGACAACTTCCCGGTCGCGCCGCAGTGGCGCGTCGAAGCGCATTTCGAGCCGTTCAACCCGCCGCACCACGTCACGATCACGAACGTCCTCGGCATGACCAGCGACGAGATCGCGCCCGGCCTGCTGGCGTTCACCGTCAACGGCAAGGAGTACAAGCTCGAGCCGATCCTGGAGCAGGGCGAGACCGACTACTTCATCATCTTCAAAGACGCGACGAGCGGGAAAGAGACGTACGGCGCCGCGCGCTACGTCTACGCGCACCCGCCCGACAAGAACGGCATGACCGTCATCGACTTCAACAAGGCGTACAACCCTCCGTGCGCGTTCACGCCGTTCGCGACCTGCCCGTTACCGCCGCCGCAGAACCGGCTGCCGTTCCGGATCGACGCGGGAGAGCTGAAGTACCGCGGCGGCCACGCCTAGTAACGGCGCCGCGCGCGCTCGCCGCCGATGAAGATGACGCGGCCCGTGCTCGTGCCGGCGCGCTCGTCGTCATCGCCGTGGAGCATGGCGGGGAAGCCGAGCTCTTTCGCCAGCGCGCGCCACTCACGCTGAAAGTCGGCCCGCTGGTGGTGCGGGAGGCTGATGCCGCGCGAATAGAAGTCGATGTGCAGCAGCTCCGCAGCCCACGCGGCGGCCATCTGGTCGGCCGGCGTCGCTGCCTGGTTCGGGAGCGCCGTCGCCCCGTCGGGAAGGGAGAACGGGAGCGGGTGAAGCACGATCTCGTATGTCTTGCGGATCGAGTGATCGTTCGCCGCGACCAGCGTCGCGATCCCCGGCTCCGGCGCGCTGGCGACCTCGGAGTCGTCGTCACGCTCGGTCACGACGATCGTGTACTCGGCGGTCCCGAAGTGACGGAGCATGCGGCGGCCGTCGGGCGTCGACGCGAGCCGCACCAGCCCTTCGCGCGTCGCCGCTGACGTGGCGCGGACCTGCGCCTCGGTGAACGCGATCTTCTCGCTCGCATCGAGGTGCACCGGCTCGCCGGCGAGCACGATTCCGTAGATGTAGACAACGGCGGCAACGAGCACGTCAACCAATGTAACGCGCGACGCGCCGAAACGTTGTTACGGCTGCCGGTTTTCGTCGGCGAGGACGTCGGCGACGCAGGCGGTCAGGCGCTTCGCCATCTGGATGTGCAGGAACTCGTTCGGTCCGTGCGCGTTGCTGTGCGGCCCCAGGACTCCCGTCACGACGAACTGCGCCTCGGGGAACCGTGCGCCGAGCATCCCCATGAACGGGATCGAGCCGCCTTCGCCCCACGTCATCACCGGCTTCCCGAAATGCGCCTTCGAGGCGCGGGCGATCGACTCCTCGAGCCACGGCGCCGTCACCGGCGCGTTCCAGCCGCCGCCACCCTTTTCCGGCTCGAAGGTCACCTTCGCACCGTAGGGAGGATCGCTCTCGAGGAGGTCCTTCATCTTCCGGTCGATGTCGGTGGCGTCGAGCGTGGGAGGAATGCGCAATGACAGCTTGATCGACGTCTTCGGCCGCTGCACGTTGCCGCCCTGGAGAAGGTCGGGCATGCCCGCCTGGCCGATATACGACAGCGCACTGCGCCACGTCCGGTTGAGCAGGAGCTCGAGCGTGTCGTTCGAGATCGGGTGGGCGCCGTCGACGAACGGGAACTTGTTCCAGACTTCGTCGCCGAGCACGCGCGCCGCATCTTTCGCTTCCTTGATGCGTTCTTCGGGGATGTCCGTGGAGAGCCATTCCGGACGGATGCCGCCGGTCTTGGCGTCTTCGAGGCGGTCGAGGAGGATACGAATGATCCGGAATGACGACGGCACGATGCCGCTCGCGTCGCCGGAGTGGACGCCCTCGGTGAGGATGTCGACGTTCAGGTTCCCGACGATCGAGCCGCGGAGGGACGTCGTCAGCCAGAGCTGGTCGTAGTTCCCGCAGCCGCTGTCGAGGCAGACGACGAGGCGGGGGGTGCCGATCCGGTCGGCGAGCATGTCGATGTAGGCCGGGAGGTCGAGCGAGCCGCTCTCCTCGCAGCACTCGATGACGACGACGATGCGGGAGTGCGGGATGTTCTGTTCCTGCAACGACTTGATCGCCGCGATCGTGGCGAAGATGGCGTATCCGTCGTCGGCGCCGCCGCGGCCGTACAGCTTCCCGTCGCGCAGGACCGGAGTCCACGGGCCGTAGCCTTCCTCCCAGCCGACCATCGCCGGCTGCTTGTCGAGGTGGCCGTACATGAGGACGGTCGACTTCTCGTCGCCGTCGATCTCCATGAAGATCAGCGGCGTACGTCCTTCGGTTTCTTTGACTTCCAGCTTCAGGCCGCGGACGTTCTGCTGCTCGACCCAGTTCCGGGCGAGGGCGACGGCGCGGTGCATGTGGCCGTTGGCTCTCCACTCGGGGTCGAAAAGCGGCGACTGGTTGGGGATGCGGATGTACTGTTGGAGCGTCGGCACGATCGACTGCTCCCACATCGCGTCGATCGCGTGGCGAGGATCTGTCTGGCTCAAAACGGCGCGGAGGATAGCATCGAAAGCGGCGGATGTGCGAAGATATCCGCACAGAAGGAAATCAAACCAAAACCAGTTGATCCCCATCGGATCAAGGAACTTTTTGTCGTCTGACGTTTCGTGGTAAGGTCGTATGGGTCTAACCAAATCCATAAATCCAGAAGAGCCCGCCGCTCCGAGCGAAGGAAAGGCAACCGTGCTCGAACAGGAGACGCTGGAGGTACCGGCCGCCGCGGCCGCTGAATCGACCGCGAAGGCGAAGCGCGAATCGGCGAAGCCGTCGAGAGCGGTCGAGCCGCACCTGCTCAGCGCCGACGAGATCGAGGTGCTCTACATCGAGCACCGCACGCTGCTGCTCTTCATTGCCTCGCGAAAGTTCCACATCGCGGACGGCGAGGCCGAGAACCTAATCCAGGACGTCTTCCTCTCGTTCCTGCAGACCTGCACGCGCATCGACAACGTGCGGTCGTGGCTCGTCGCCGCGATGTGCAACGCGTCCCGCCACTTCTGGCGCGCGCAGGGGCGGACGGAGTCGCTGCCGGACGACTACGCGAACGCGTGCGACCCGAAGACGTGGGGCACCGCCGAAGAGCACGCGATGCGGCTCACCATGAGCAAGGTCGTCGG